>NZ_JBEXPR010000037.1:0-71444 GCF_040612135.1 Streptomyces sp. NPDC006458
GCGAAACCGATGCCGGCGATGATCACGGCACCGAAGACGACCACGCCGATGAGAACGCGGTGCATCCGTGTCAGCTGTATGGGCGCGGCCACCCGAACTCCCCTCCTGCGATCGGCAGGGTTCACCCTGTCATGCGGGGATGCCGGGCACATCGGCCGGGGGGTGATCCTGCCCTCAGGCTCAGGGAGGCCGGGCTGTCACTCGTTCGCGTGAAAGAAAAGTCGCCACGCCGAGAGGCCGCATGACCTGCCCGGCTTCGGGGATCACCTGGTCAGCGATGTGGAGCAGGTGTCACAAGGGAGCCCGGTCGTGAGCGATGTCGTCTTCGCCGCAGATTTCTCCTCCGAACGCCAGTGGGTCGCGGGGCATTCATGGGCCTATCCCGACGGAGGCCCCACCAACCCGGGCGACAACAAGCTCGACTACCTCACCGCGGATCCCGGGTACTGCCGCACCGGCACCTTCCGTGCCACCCGCCGGCCGGACGGGCTGTGGGACGCCGGTCTGCTCACCACCGAGGAGAGTCCCGAGGCCTTCATGGTGCGGACCGGCGACCGGCTGGACACCCGAGTGCGCCTGCCGGTCGGGCTGGGTGCCTGGCCGGCGATCTGGACCTGGCGCGACGGCGGCAACGAGGTCGATGTCTTCGAGTACCACCCGGACAACCCGGATCTGCTGGAGCTCACCAACCATGTGCGCAGAAGCGGGAGTTATGTCCGCGACAGCGCCGTCCGCCCCGGAGCCGTGATCAACCTGAGTGTGACGTTCGGCCGGCGCAGTGTGGTGTGGCTGCTCAACGGCAAGCAGGTCTTCGCCGACGGGCGCGGTGTCGGGTCGGGCTGGCACGCCTCTCTCATCGTCAACCTCTCGGTCTGCGCGGGCCGTTACCACCCGAAGCCGGACGATTCCGTGCGGGAGCTGTCGTACGCGGTGGAGAGCCTGGTCGTGCGTCGCCCCCTGGTGCCGGGGCTGTGAGGTTCTCCAGTTGGTCCCACCGCCCGGGGTCGGCGACCAGGGCGGCCACCCGCGGGTCCCCGCTGACGCCGCGCGGGGCGAGGTAGCCGCCGAAGCTCCAGCCGATCACGGCCAGCCGTCCGGGGTCGACGCCGGGCAGCGTGACCGCGTGGTCGATCACCAAGGAGCGGAACACCGTCGAACGCCTGATCAACAAGCTCAAAGCATGGCGAGGCATCGCCACCCGATACGACAAGACTCCCGACAGCTACCTCGCCGGTCTCCACCTGCGCGCCTCGATGATCTGGATCGAGGACCTCACCAGGACCACCCGATGATCACGACTCGATATGCCCCTTGGTGACGCGCTGAGGTGCTGGACGCCAAGGGCGGGCAGGAGTTGAGTCAACGGTCAACCAGCCGTGGACGCGGGGCTTCACCCGTGGATTCCGCGTCGGTGTCGTCGGTGCCGACCGGGCCGCGGGGAAGCATCCAGTCCAGCCACTTCGGCAGCCACCAGTTGGTCCGGCCGAGGAGTGTCATGGTCGCCGGTACCAGCACCATGCGTACGATCGTGGCGTCGATGAAGATCGCGGTGGCCAGGCCGAGCCCGAACATTTTGGTGGAGGGGTCATCGGCGACGGCGAAGGACAGGAAGACCGCCACCATGATGAGGGCGGCCGAGGTGATGATCCGGGCGGTGCGCGAGACGCCCTCAACGATCGCCGTGCCGTTGTCGCCGGTGCGCAGGTACTCCTCGCGTACGCGGGAGAGGAGGAACACCTCGTAGTCCATCGACAGGCCGAACAGGATGGCGAAGAGGAACATCGGGATGAACGACACGATCGGAACCGTTGCTTCCAGCCCGATGAGTGCGCCTCCCCAGCCCCACTGGAAGACCGCGACCATGATGCCGTAGGCCGCGCCGATGCTCAGCAGGTTCAGCAGTACCGCCTTGAGCGGTACGAGTATCGAGCGGAAGACCAGCATCAGCAGCAGGAACGACATCGCCAGCACGGCGGCGACGAACACCGGCAGGCGTTGGCTGGTGCGTTGGCCCACATCGGACAGGCTCGCGGCGGCGCCGCCGACGTGGGCCCTGGCCGGGCCGTGCCCGATCGCCGTGGGCAGCACGTCGGTGCGCAGCCGGGCGATGGTGTCGGCCGTGGCCTTGTCCTGAGGGCTGGTGGTCGGGAACACCACGAGGGTCGCGATGCCGGTGGCCCGATCGATGTGCGTCGGCGCGACGGATGCGATGCCCGGATCCGCCGCGACCGCCCCGACGAGTCGGTCCAGCACTCCCGGATCACCGGCGGGGTCCGCGGCGATGACGAGGGGACCGTTGGTGCCCGGGCCGAACCCCTCGGCGACGAGGTCGTAGGCCCGGCGCTCGGTACGGCTGTGGGGCAGTGAGCCGTCGTCGGGCAGGCCGACGCGCAGGCCGAGCACGGGCAGCGTCGCGGTCAGCAGCAGCCCCGCCGCGCCGACCGCGTACGGCACCGGGTGCTGGCTGACGTGCCCGATCCAGCGACGCCACCCGGCGGCGTGGGCGGCGCCTGCCGCCGGGTCCGGCCGCCGTGCGAGTCGGCCCAGCTTCCTGGTCTGCAGAGCCCGGCCGATCCGGCCGGCCCGGCCCAGGCGCGGGCCCGCCGCGCCGAGGAAGGCCGGCAGCAGTGTCACCGACGCGAGCACCATCGTCAGGACGACGATCGAGACGGCAACCCCGCCCACCGTCATGAACGGCACGTTCGCGACCGCCAGGCCGAGGATCGACACGACGACGGTGCCGCCGGCGAAGACCACCGGCCGCCCCGCCGTTGCCACCGCTCGTCCGGCCGCCGCCTGCGGATCGAGCCCGCACGCGAGGTACTCCCGGTGCCTGGCGAGCACGAACAGCGCGTAGTCGATGCCCACTCCGAGCCCGACCATGCTGCCCAGGACCGGTGCGAAGGTGGGGACCTCTGTCACCCCCGCCAGTACCGTCATCGTGGCGACCCCGACGGTCAGCCCGAAGACCGCCATGCCGATCGGCAGCGCGGCGGCGACGAGCGAACCGAACGCCAGGAACAGGATCGCGGCCGCGGCGAGGAGGCCGATCAGCTCGCTCACGCCGCCGTCGGGGTCGGAGAAGGCGTAGAAGAGGTTCCCGCCCATCTCGATGCGCAGCGGCAGCTCGGCGCGCAGCCGGTCGCCGAGATCGACGAGGGCGTCGAGGTCTTCGGCCGACAGCCGGCTCTGGTCGGGGTACTGCACCCGGACGACCGCGATCCGCCCGTCGGCAGAAACCAGGCCGCCGCGCACGGCGGTGCCCCCGCCCGTGTCGAGCGCCCCCGCCGGGTCGCTCGTGCCGAGCACGTGCGGCAGCCGCTTCACCTCGGCCCGCAGCCGCGTGAGAGCGGTGCGCGCGCCGTCGTCGTCGAAGAACGTCGCACCGTCGTCGAGGGGGGTGACGACCATTTGGGCGGTCATCCCCTCCTGGCCGGTGCCTGCCCGCTCGATCAGTTCCGCGGCCCGTCGGGAGTCCAGTCCCGGAGCGGTCATCGAGTCCGCGGTACGCCCGCCGAAGCCGACGGCGGCGAGGACGGCGAGCGTGGCGGCGATCAGCCATGCCCCGATCACCCGCCAGGGATGGCGGGCGGCGCTTGCGCCCAGGCGCAACAGGGCTTTCGAGAGCATCGGGTCCTCCAACCACCTCGTCGGCCGTCCTTGTACGGCCGACGATGCAAAGGCTCGTCGCCACGGCGCTCCGCGGCATCGGCCCGCAGGCCGCGGATCCGTCGGCCCCGGGGCGGAGTGACGACCCGTCCTTTCGGCCGATGCGCGGCACGCCGCGGTCCCTAAGCTGAGAACCGTGCTCCGAGACGACCTGCGAACCCTGTGGACCGAACCCCGGCCGCCCGACGCGCCCGCCCGGGTGCGGCGGGACTGGGCGCTGCTCGCCGCGGGCCTTGCCGGTGTGGCGCTGGAGGCCACCCTGCGCGAGGACGTCGTGTGGCGGCCGGTGGCGGTGGTGTTCGCCGTATGGCTGTGCCTGCTGACCCTGTGGCGCCGGACCCGCCCGCTGGCGATGGTGACCCTGGCGTTCGGCTCGGTGGGCCTGCTTCCGGTGGCCTCGCTCGTCGCCGCGCCGCGCGAGCCCGTCGGCCTGTACGCCGGCGCGGTCGTGCTCGTGCTGGTGTACGCGCTGCCCCGGTGGGGATCGGGACGCGAGATCGTGCTGGGCGGCGCGGTGATCCTCGCGGTCGGCGCGCTGTGTTCCGTCACGGACGAGACCCCCGTCGTCGAGAACGTCGTGGGCTTCGCCTTCCTGCTGCTGCCCGGCGTGGCCGGGGCTGCCGTGCGGTTCCGGGTGACCGCTCGCGAGCGGCAGTTGGACCAGGTGCGCTCCCGCGAGCGCGAGCAGCTCGCCCGGGAACTGCACGACACGGTGGCCCACCACGTGTCGGCCATGGTGATCATCGCCCAGGCGGGCCGGGTGCTCGCGGGCACCGACCCGTCCGCCGCCGTCGAGGCGCTGGAGGGGGTCGAGGAGGAAGGGGCGCGCACGCTGGAGGAAATGCGCGCCATGGTCGCCACGCTGCGCGACCGCGGGGTCGGCGCCGAGCTGGCGCCCCCTGCCGGAGTCGCGGATCTGGAGCGCCTGGTGCGCACCCCGGGTGGTCGCCTCAGGGTCGACCTGGGGCTCGACGGCGAACTGGACGCGCTGCCCCCGGCCGTGGACGCGGCCGTCTACCGGATCGTGCAGGAGTCGGTGACCAACGCGCTGCGCCATGCGGTCGACGCGACCGAGCTCGTCGTTCGGGTCGCCGCGGAACGGCACACGGTACGGGTGAGCGTGCGCGACAACGGCCGGCGCACCGGCCGGGGTCGCGACGGATACGGACTTACCGGACTGCGCGAGCGCGCGACCCTGCTCGGCGGCACACTACGAGCCGGCCCGGGTACTGACCGGGGCTGGCATGTCGAAGCTGAACTGCCGAGAGCGAGGAGCGAGAGCGGTGTCCATTCGCGTCCTCGTCGCTGACGACCAGACGATCATCCGCACCGGGTTGCGGATCATGCTGAACGCCCAGCCCGGCATCGAGGTGGTCGGCGAGGCCGCCGATGGGCGGGAAGCGGTACGTCTGGCCCGCGAACTACGCCCCGACGTCTGCCTGTTCGACATCCGCATGCCCGTACTCGACGGGCTCGAGGCCACCCGGCTGGTCGCCGGCCCGGGCGTCGCCGACCCGCTGGCCGTGGTCGTCATCACCACGTTCGACCTCGACGAGTACGTCTACGGCTCACTGCGTGCCGGCGCCCGCGGATTCCTCCTCAAGGACACGGGACCGGACCTTCTGGCGCAGGCCGTGCGGTCGGCGTCCGACGGTGAGGCGCTCATCGCGCCCAGCGTCACCGTCCGTCTGCTCCAGGCATTCGCGGACCTGCCCGCCGGCCGGCCCGTGGCCCAGCCGGTGTCCCCCATCACCGCCCGCGAGGAGCAGGTGCTCCTCGCCGTCGCTCGCGGGCTGACCAACACCGAGATCGCCGATGCACTGCACATCAGCCTCAGCACGGTGAAGACGCATCTGGCCAGCCTGATGGCCAAACTCGGCGCCCGCAACCGGGTCGAGATCGCGATGTGGGCCTACGAAACACGCCGTATCCTCCCCGGAACCTGAGCCGAGTGCCGGGCCATGTCCCTTGAGTCCCCGCCCGGACATCAGCGCACCGGTCGGCTCACGTCGGCTCCACGTGCGTCACCAGGTCCACCCGATGATCACGACTCGATACGCGCCCTAGCGCGGCGGTACCGGGCTGTCGTACACGTTGTCCGGCGTCACGATCTCGGTGATCGCGCGGGCGACCAGCGAGGACGGTTCCTGGCCCTGGTAGGTGATGTCCGTGTTGAGCATGAGGACCAGGGTGGCCTTCTGCGAGGGCAGGTACACGGTCACGGTCTCAAACCCGGGGATGGAGCCGTTGTGGCCGATCCAGCCGCCGCTGTCGAAGATGCCGAGGCCGTAGCTGGTGCTGGGGTGGCCCGTCGGGAGCATCCTGAGCCGTTCGGCCTGGGTCTGCGGGCTCAGCAGCGTGCCGGTGGCGACGACCTTCGCCCAGCGGCGCAGGTCGTGCAGATCCGAGATCATGGCCCCGGCCGCCCAGGCCCAACTCGGGTTCCAGTCGGTGGAGTCGGTGACCTCACCGGTCAGCGTCTGGTCGGTGTAGCCGCGCGGGTGGGGCTCGGGGATGCGGGAGTCGACCGGGAAGACCGTGTGGCGCAGCCGCGCCGGGCGCAGGACCCGCTGGTCGATGAAGTCCGCCAGGCTCCGGCCGCTGACCTTCTCGACCACGAGACCGAGCAGGACGAGGTTGGTGTTGGAGTACTGGAACTGGGCGCCCGGGTCGAAGGTGTTGTCGTGCTTGAAGCCGTACGCGAGCACCTCGTGGGGGGTGAACGTGCGCTGCGGGTCGCTCAGCAGGTCGTGCTGGAAGTCGGGGTCGTCGGTGTAGGGGAACAGGCCGCTGCGCATCTCGGCGAGCTGGCGCAGGGTGATGTGCTCGCCGTCCGGTACGTGGTCGACGTAGTCGGAGATCGGGTCGTCGAGTCCGATCCGGCCCTCGTCGACGAGCTTGAGCAGGGCGGTGACCGTGAAGGTCTTGGTCTCGCTGCCGATCCGTACGAACACGTCGGTGGTCATCGGCTCGCGGGTGACGGTGTCGGCGACGCCGGTCGCGCGGACGTAGCCACCCCTGCCCGGCATCCACAGTCCGGCGACGATGCCGGGGATGCCGGCCTGGCGGCGGACGTCCTCGATCGCCTTGTCCAGCCGCGCGGTGACCTCCGGGCCCAGGCCGCCCGGCGGGCAGTCGTCGCCGTGGTGCCGGTCGACGCCGGGGGTGTGGACGGCGGCCGCGGGAGTCACCGCCACCGGGGTGAGCACGGACGCCACGAGCAGGGCCGCGGCGAGCAGACGGCGGGAGGGGGTACGTCGCATGTCTGGCGCCTCTTCCGGATCAGGGTGCTTCGGACGGCAACATCACCACCCGTGTCGCCGGTGGCGGCTCTTGCCCGGGGGGCGTTCGGACGAGTCCACTCGTTCGGAGCCAAGCGTGAGTGCCATGCCGAGGCAGGCGGGTTCCCCGCCGACGCTCCGGGTGCCCGGGGTGGTCCGGTGGGGCCGATGCGGCTGGTGCGGCCGCCGGTCCGGCCTGATGACAGCGGGGCGCTGTGACACCCCTGTTGCACGGGCGCGACACCTCTCGCACACAACTCCCGCGCAAATCAGTACTGTTAACCGTGTTCACAGCACGCATCGAGTGTTTACGGTTAACAAGAGGGGGTCAGGTGTCCCATCACCTGCGCACGACCAGCCGTACCCGACGTACCCGACGTGTCCGCCGTACCGGAACCGCCACGGCGGTCGCCGCGGCCATCGCCACCGTGCTCGCCGCCGGACTCACGACCGTGCTGCCGGCCACGGCGTACGCGGCACAGGCGGCCGAGGTCCTCGTCCCCGCGCCCGACGCCTACGGCGACGGCACCGAGACGGTCCTGGCGACCGGCAGCCAGGGCGTACTGCACCGCGAGGGCGGCGGCTACCTCTGGACCACCACGTACAACCGCACCACCAGGCCCGTCCCGGCGCTGGACGGCGTACCGCAGGACGCCATCGTGCCGGCCCACGACGAGGTCAACCGCGTGATCTACACCAGGCCGCGCGAGGACGGCGGCACCGACGTCGTGCGGGTCGGCGTCGAGGATCCCGGCTTCACCAGCACCATCGCCGTGCCCGCCGGATACCTCAACCCGCGTGTGGCCAACGGCTGGGTGCTGGCGACCGTCGACCAGGGCGACGGCACGTACCAGCTCCGGGTGGCGCGCGGCGGGTCCCCGTCCGTGGACCCGGTCGTCCAACTGCCCGCCGGAGCCACCGTCGGCGCCGAACCCGAGTTGCTCGGCGCCTGGTACAACCAGCTCGTCATCGGCTACCGCACCGCCGCCGGCACCCCCGGCTACGGCATCCTCACCGCCTACAACGGCGGGGTCGTCCCGCTGCCGGTGACCGGGGACGCGAGCAGCTTCCGCATCACACAGACCACGGTCAGCTGGTTCGAGCGCGGCGCCGAACCCGGTGTCCGGGTAAGGCCGTTGGGCAGCACTGCCGCTCCCCGGGTGGTGCCGCTGGCCACCCGGTCGCCCGACAGCGAGGTCACGTCCTTCGTGGTCGGCGACAACGTCCTGTGGTACGAGGGCGACGGAGGGCCCTTGCACCTCACACCCTTCGCCGGGGCCGACACCGAGCGGACGCTGCTCGACGACGTCGAGCAGGCCTTCCTGCGCGCCGAGGGCACGGGATCGCTGGTCGTGCTCGGCAAGGACGCCGACGGCTCGCGCGCCGTCAACCTGTTCAGCGTGGACGGCCTGGGCCTGGTCTCCGGCCTGCCGTTGCGTCAGGTGCCGCGCGTCAAGACCGCCGACGGCGCGATCACGGCGCTGGGGCTCGACCGGGGCAGGCTCCGGTACGTCAACTCCCTCGCCGGTACGCGCACCCTGCACGGCAAGGACATCGGCGGCGGCCTCGACCCGGCCGACGGCGCGGCCCTCGCGGACTTCCCCGGCCTTGAGGCGGGCCGTTTCGCCGACGGCACCGACGAGGGGCTGGCCCGGCTGGTCGCCGACCCGGACACGGGCACCGACGTCCTGGTGACCGGGGACGATCCGGAGCACCCGGCGGACAGCTTCGCGCTGCCGGGCACGAACGGCCGGATCCTCGACGCGGCACCGGAGTTCGTGCTGTACGAGGCGGGCGGCCGGCAGTACGTCGTGGACACGGCCCGCGACCTCGTCGTCCGCGAGCAGCCGGCGCAGGCCGCCGTGCTGGACCAGAAGTGGCTGTTCAAGCCGGCCCTCAAGGTGCCCGGCACGGTCAAGGTGATCAACGTGCGCTCCGGTGCGCTCAAGCAGACCGTCGACCTCGGCTCCGCCTGCGTGCCCGACGAACTCCAGTACAGCGGAACCCTGTTGTACTTCAGCTGCGCCGAGGGCGCGGCGGGTGTGCGCGACCTGGCGACCGGGCACTCCTTCTCCGCTCCGGCGTCCGGTGTCCTCCTGGGCGACCGGTTCCTCGCGCACCGCGAGGCCTCCGGCGAACTGGGCCTGACCGCACTGCGGACGGACGGCGGCACCGCCGACCTGGGCACCGTCACGGGTCTGAAGCCGACGGACGGCGACGGGCGCGGCACGACCTGGACCCTCGACGCGGGCGCCGGCAAGCTCGCCTGGGTCGACGGCGACGACACGGTCCACGTCACGGCGCCGCAGCACGAGGTCTCCGCGCTCCGGGTCGCCCGTACCGCCGCGCCCCAGGCGCCGGCCGGTGACTGGGCCGCCGCCTGGTGGCTCTCCAAGCCCGCCGCGTCCTGGCAGGTGACGCTCACGCGCCGCGACACCGGTGAGCTCGTCCGCACCTGGACGGGCGAGGGCACCCGCAGTGCCGTCCGCGTCACCTGGGACCGCACGTCCGAGTCGGCCGAGCCGGTGGCGCCCGGGGCGTTCACCTGGCGGCTGACAGCCGCTCCGGCCGACGGCACGGGCGCGGACGTGACGGCCTCGGGCGTCGTGAAGATCACCGGCTGAGCGGCGCGGCCGACGGTGTCCGGCCTCTTCCCCGAGACCGACGCGGGGAAGGGGCCGGGCCCGGCCGCGAAAGTCCGGGGCCGACCGGGCTGCTCCCCCGCGGCGATCGTTCAGGACGACGTGCCCTCGGGCCGGCCTCTCGCCGGGCGACGCCGGGTCGTTCGGCGCGGGGCGGGGTCCGGCACCTCGGCGGCCGGGCTTCCCAGCAGGGTGAGCGCCTGTTCCGAGGGGCCGTCGGCGGTCTGGTGGGCGACGAGTGCCGGCCGGGGGCGCTGTTCACGGTCAGCGACTCGTGGTCCAGGGTCAGTTCCTCCACCAGGGGATGCCGGAAGGGCTTGGTCTCGTGGGTCTTGCGGCGGATGTCGTGGCGGGCCCACAGCCGACGGAACCGCGGGCTGCGCAGCGACAGTTCACCGACCGTGCGGAGCCGTCGGGGGTCGTGGTGGGGTCGGTCCCCGCCGCCGAGCGCAGCCCGGCCACGGTGCTCGCCGCCACCCGCTCCCAGTCCGGATGGCACAAGCGCGCGTCCGGGTGCGATCCCGTCTCTTGACCCAGGACGATGCCGAACGGCGCCGCCGTACTGCCCGCCGGACATCCGGGCCGGACATCCGGGTCGGCCATCGGGCCGGACATCGGGCCGGACATCGGGCCGGACATCGGGCCGGACATCGGGCCGGACATCCGGGGGGACGGACGGTGGGCGCGCCCGATACCGTACCGGCGAGTAGGGCGTGGGGCGGGGTGTTCCGCGCGGTGTGAGGGGAGCGGGCATGGAACGGCAGTGGAGGCTGGAGGAGAGCACGGTGGTCGACGCGCCGCCCGCGGTCGTCTACGGGCTGGTGTCGGACCTGCGCAACATGGGGCGCTGGAGTCCCGAGTGCCGTTCCGTGTGGGTGCCGCGGCCTCCGGCGCGTACGGGGTCGCGGTTCGTCGGGTTCAACCGGCGTGGCCCGTTCGTCTGGTTCACCGTGGGGCGGGTGGCGGCGGCGCGGCAGGACACCGAGTTCGCCTTCGACGTCGGCGTCTTCGGGCTGCCGATCGCCCGTTGGGGCTACCGGTTCGAGGCCGAGGGCACGGGGACACGGGTCACCGAGTTCTGGCAGGACCTGCGGACCGACGGGTGGCGGGGCAGGGGCGCCGAGTTGCTCGGAACCGTCTTCGCCGGGACGAACCCCGCCCGCCGTGCCGCCCTCAACCGGGCCGGGATGCGGACCACCCTCGCGCGTATCGCGCAGACCGTCGCGGCGGGGGCCTGAGTCCCGCAGGGGTCCCGAGGTCACCCGGGCGCCCCGGGCAGCGTCTGCTCAGCCCAGATGATCTTGCCCGCCGCCGTGTACCGCGTGCCCCAGCGGCGGGACATCTGCGCCACGAGGAACAGTCCCCGCCCGCCCTCGTCCAGGGTGCGGGCGTGGCGCAGCCGGGGCGAGGCGCTGCTCGTGTCGAGGACCTCACAGGTCAGAACGGTGTCGCGGATCAGTCTGAGCCTGATCGGGCCGGTCGCGTGGCGGATGGCGTTGGTGACCAGCTCGCTCACCAGCAGTTCCGTGGTGAAGCTCAGGTCGCTCAGGCCCCAGGTGCCGAGGCACTGCCGGGCCAGGGCGCGGGCGCCGCGTACCGCGGCGGGTTCGAAGGGCAGGTCCCAGGAGGCCACCCGGTCCGCGCCCAGCCCGTGCGTCCGCGCGATGAGCAGGGCCACGTCGTCCTCCCGCCCGTGCAAGGTCTCCAGCACCGCGCCGCACATGGCCTCCAGCGGCCGGTCGGGGGGCGAGAGGGCCGCGCTCAGCCGTGCGAGACCGACGTCGGGGTCCTGTCCGCGGACCTCGAACAGACCGTCGGTGAAGAGCGCGAGCACGCTGCCCTCGGCCAGTTCCATCTCGGCCGACTCGAACGGCAGGCCGCCCAGACCGAGCGGCGGGCCGGGCGGCAGATCGGGGAAGACGACGGCGCTGTGAGGAGCCACGACGGCGGGCGGCGGATGACCGGCCCGTGCCATGACACAGGTGCGGGCGACGGGATCGTAGACGGCGTACAGACAGGTCGCGCCGAGTTCCGACGGGGCATGGCCGTGGTCCTCCGGGGGTTCCTCGGCGATCAGTCCCAGCATCAGATCGTCGAGGTGGGCCAGGATCTCCTCCGGCGGAAGGTCCAGGCCCGCCAAGGTGCGTACGGCGGTCCGCAGCCGGCCCATCGAGGCCGCCGCGTGGATGCCGTGCCCGACGACGTCGCCGATCACCAGGGCGACCCGCGCCCCCGAAAGGGGGATGACGTCGAACCAGTCGCCCCCGACACCGCCGCCCGACGGCAGGTACCGCGTCGCCACCTCCACCGTCGGCTGGACTGCGAGCTGACGCGGCAGCAGGAAGCGTTGCAGGGTCAGCGCGGTGTTGCGCTCCCTTGTGAACTGACGGGCGTTCTCCACGCCGAGCGCGGCCCGTCCGACGATCTCGTCGGCGACGAGCAGGTCGTCCTCGTCGAACGCCTCGCGCGACGCACGCCGAAGCATGGTCGTCATGCCCACCACCGTCGCGCGCGTGCGGACCGGGATCAGCATCACCGAGCAGGGACCGAGGTCCGGTCCGTCCGGGCCGGGCAGCGGTTCGACGGGGACCCACCCGGCGATCGAGCGCGCCGGGACGGACGCTCTGAGCGAGTCCCCGCCGGTCAGGCAGCGCGCGCCCGGCGAGTCCGGCGGGAACTGCACGAGCCGCCCGGCCTCCGCGAGCGCCCCGGCACCGTCGTCGCCCGTGTCCCGTCGCGCGACCCGCCGCAGCGGTTGTACGCCGGACAGTGCTCCGTCCCGGGCGGGTTCGCCCTGCAGCACCGAGTCGAGGAGGTCCACGGTGATCAGGTCGGCCAGGTCCGGCACGCACACCTCGGCGAGTCCGTCCGCGAGGCGGAAGACGTCGAGGGTCCTGGCCGTCCACGCTCCGGCCCTGCTCAGCAGGGTGAGCCGTTCCCGGGCGCGCCAGCGGTCGGTGACGTCGAGGACCATGTAGCAGACCCCGCGCACCACGCCGGACGCGTCCTCCAGCCGGAAGAACGACGTTGAGTAGGCGTGCTCCCGGTCGGGGTCGGCCGGGGTGCGGCCGTGGTACTCCACGTCGACGGCGGACGTCCCGCTCTCCAGCACCTCCTGCATCACCGACTCGATGGCCTGCGCGTCGAGCCGCGGCAGCACGTCCCTCAGGCGCTTGCCCAGCCGCTCGTCGCCGGTCACGCCGCCGAGCCGCGCCAGGGCGTCGTTGATCCACACGTAGCGGAGGTCGGTGTCCATGACGGCCATGCCGATCGGCGAGCGCGCCAGGAACTGGCCGACCAGAGAGTGGCTCACCGCCCACTCTCCGCTCCCGTCCGCGTGGGCGGCGAAGGGATCGGTGGAGTCGACGGACGGGCCTCGTCCTGGGGTGGAGTCGACGGACCGGCGTGACCTGTCCGTGGAGTCGGCAGACGGGCCTTGTCCATCCGCGGAGTCGACGGACCAGCCCGGTCCGTCCGTGGAGTCGGCGGACCGATCCGGTTCCTGTCGTCCGCCCCGCCCCTGGTCGCTCGTCGTCATGCCTGCCTCGCCGTGGCCGCTCGTGGCTGATGAGGCTGTCGTCTCCAGCATGGCACCGGGATGCGGTGATCGTGCCGGGGCGGGGGCCGGGGTCTTCGCGGGACCGGGGGTCCTGCCCGGCAGGGGGTCCTGCCCCGCATGGGGTCCTGCCCGGAACGCGGCTCCCCCCGGCACAGGGCTCCCTCCGGCACGGGGTCCTGCCCTGCACGGGGCTCCCCGGCACGGGGCTCTCCCACCAGGGGGTCCCCCCGGCACAGGGTCCTCCCCGGAACGCGGCGCCCCGCGGAACGCGGCTCCCCCCGGCACGGCCCTCCCCAGGACCAGGGCCGAGCTTCCTGGGACGATGGCCGGGTGAGTGGGATGCCGGCTTTCGGCGGGGACGAGCCCGTCGACGCGGCGGGGGTCGCGCCGACGCCCAGGACGGCGGTGGCCTGGCTGCCGCCGCCGGAGCTGTGGCCGGTGATCCAGGACATCCGGTGGGAGCACGATCCGCAGATCCGGCGGTGGCCGCCGCATGTGAACCTGCTGTTCGGGTTCGTTCCGGAGGAGGCGTTCACCGGAGCCGTACCGCTGCTGTCGGCCGGGGCGGCCGAGTGCGGACCGTTCACGGCGCGGCTGGCCGGTGTGCGGTATTTCCGGCACCGGCACCACGCGACGGTGTGGCTCGACCCCGCCGCGGCGGACCCGGCCCCATGGGCCCGGCTGCACCGGGAACTGGCGGTGCGGTTCCCGCTGTGCGTTCGCCGCGAGGGGCGTTTCACCCCGCACCTGTCCCTCGGCCGGACCCAGCACCCGAAGCAACTGGCCGCCGAGTGCGCCGCCCGGCTCGGCACGCGGTCGGCCCTGGTCGGGGAGCTGGTGGTGCTCTCCCGGCGCGGCGAGGGACCGATGCTGCCGAGAGCGGTGATCACGCTCGGTACGGGTGAGGTGGGCTGGGCGCCGGAGGATTGAGTCGGCGCCCGGCCGCCCGCACGCGACCCGCCCGGCCCTGCCGAGCTCACCCTCTCCACGGCCCCGGCCGGCAGGCCCACCAGTTCGTCGACGACCGGCGGCCGGGCGCCGGGTCTGCTGACCGCGAGGATCTCCCGGTGCAGCGGGGCGACCCCGGGCGGCCGAGCGCGCGGGGGTGACGGTCCGCTGGATCGAGATCGATGCCGCGACCATGGAACTGGACCTCGACTCCTACGAGCGGGCCCTGTCCGCGCGCACCCGGCTGGTCGCGGTCACGGCGGCCTCCAACGTGCTGGGCACCGAGCCGCCCGTCCGCCGGATCGCCGACCGGGCCCACGCGGTCGGGGCGTATGTGTACGTGGACGGGGTGCATTACGCCGCGCACCACCTGGTGGACGTGTCCGCCCTCGGGGCCGACTTCTTCGTCTGCTCGCCGTACAAGTTCCTGGGACCGCACTGCGGGGTGCTCGCGGCGGAGCCCGAACTCCTGGAAACGCTGCGCCCCGACAAGCTGGTGCCGTCGTCGGACGCGGTGCCGGAGCGTTTCGAGTTCGGCACGCTGCCGTACGAGATCCTGGCGGGCGCGACCGCCGCCGTCGACTTCCTCGCCGGGATGGACCCGGGTCCGGGGATCTCGCGCAGGGAACGGCTCGGCCGGTCCTTCGACTCCCTGCACGAGCACGAACTGACGTTGCGCACGAGGGTGGAGGAGGGGCTGCGCGCGCTGGGCGACGCCGTCACCCTGTACTCGAAGGCGCCCGAGCGCACACCTACGCTGCTGATGGGCCTGGAAGGCCGTGACGCGCGGGAGGCGCAGGCGCATCTGGCGGCGCGCGGTGTGGTGGCGCCGGCCGGATCGTTCTACGCCTACGAGCCGTTCACCGCGCTGAAGCTGCCGGACCCCGCCCTGCGGGTGGGTCTGGCCCCCTACACCACCCACGACGACGTCGACCGGCTGCTCGGCGCACTGGCCACGTTCCTCTGAACGGAGCGACGGGACGCCGTACGGGCCGGCGGGCCTCGGTGACGTCTCGCCGCCGTCCGGCAATGGCCGTTCGGAGGACGGGAGTTGACCGTCGCCTGAACGCGGCGGGCTCCGGGCGCTGTGGGCAGCGCGGTGGCCCAACAGGTACAGTCCACCGCATGAGCGCCCGACTTGCCGACATCGCGGCCGCGGCGGGAGTCAGCAAGGCCACGGTGAGCCGGGTCATCAACGGCACCCGCGGTGTCGCCTCGGAACCCGCGCCAACGTCCTCGCGGCGCTCGACGACCTCGGCTACGAACGGCCCTCGCGGCTGCGGCCGCGCGCGAAGAACCTGATCGGCATCATCACGCCCGAACTGGACAACCCGATCTTCCCCGCGATGGCCCAGGTGATCGGCCAGGCTCTGACCCGGCTGGGCTGCACCCCCGTGCTGGCGGCCCAGAGTCCGGGCGGCTCGACGGAGGACGAGCTCACCGAGATGCTGGTGGACCGCGGGGTGTCCGGGATGATCTTCCTGTCCGGGCTGCACGCCGACACCACCGCCGACCCCGCCCGCTACAGCCGACTGCACGTGCGGGACGTGCCGTTCGTGCTCGTCAACGGCTTCTCCCCGGCGATCAGCGCCCCGTTCGTCTCGTGCGACGACCGCTCCGCCATGGAACTGGCCGTGACTCATCTCGCGGCGCTCGGTCACACCCGGATCGGGCTGGCGCTGGGGCCGGCCCGGTTCGTGCCGGTGCAGCGGAAGATGGAAGGCTTCGTGCGCGCGGCGCAGCGGCGGCTCGGCCAGTCGGCCGGGGAGTCGGCGCGGCTGGTCCGGCACACGCTGTTCACCCTGGAGGGCGGCCAGGCCGCCGCGGCGGAACTGCTCGACGAGGGGTGTACGGCGGTGGTGTGCGCCAGCGACATGATGGCCCTCGGGGCCGTCCGCTGTGCGCGTCAGCGAGGTCTGGCGGTCCCCGAGGACGTCTCGGTGATCGGGTTCGACGACTCCCCGCTCATCGCGTTCACCGATCCGCCGTTGACGACGATCCGGCAGCCGGTGCGGGCGATCGGGCAGGTCGCCGTCGAGGCGCTGATGGAGGAGCTGACCGGGACGCCGGCCCCGCAGACCGAGTTCGTCATCATGCCCGAGCTGGTGGTGCGGGGTTCGACGGCGGCCGCTCCCCGCCGCACCGCCTCGTGGACGGCGGGAGTGAAGGCGTAGACGCCGATGAGGGCCAGCTCGCTGCGGGGTGTGTCGGGTTTCTCCTCCAGGCTCACCACCCGCCCGTCGTCGTCGACCTCGGCGACGCCGAAGCGTGACGGATCCGCGACGGGGGTGAGCAGCGGCCGGGCCGCGGCGGGTCCGGTCGCGGAGCCGGTGAGTTCGGTGACTCCCTCGGGCAGGTAGTTGTCGCCGAGGTAGAGCAGGAAGTCGTCGTCGGCGAGGAAGTCCCGGGCGATCAGGACCGCGTGGGCGAGTCCGAGGGGCACCGGCTGCGCGATGTAGGTGATTCGCAGTCCGAAGTCGCTTCCGTCACCGGCCAGTTCACGGATCGCCGGTCCGTGGGCGCCGACGACGATGCCGACGTCGTGGACTCCCGCTCGGCGAGCGACTCCAGGGCGTAGAACAGCACGGGCTTGTTGGCGATCGGCAGCAGTTGCTTGGCGCCGGAGTAGGTGAACGGTCTGAGCCGGCTGCCGGTGCCCCGCCAGCACCAGTGCCTTCACCTGGGCCTCCGCGGTAACGAGGCCTTCTGGGGATGTTGCGCTCTCGCAGGTCTCCCCTCTGTCAAGAGGCGGGTACGGCCGGAAGGCCACATCGACTCAAGCAGAGTCGACCATGGCGATGCAAGAGATTCCTGAACGTTTCAGATTGCTTGCGAACCGTCTCGCCAGGGTGTTTGACTCACCTCTCGCACCGCCAACGACTTTGCCCTGCAAGACGTTTCAGTCGGCAGCGGGCATCCGTCCGTACTCGTGGGGGCTGTAGTGACAGGTATCCGGCAAGCCCGGCAACGGGAGAGAGGGTGGTGGAGGCGGCGCTGCGCGTCGTCCAGGCGACGGCCGAACCGCAACCGGCTCGCCGCCCTGCGCCACGGCTTCCACGGCAAGAGCATGGGCGCCCGGATGCTGGTGCACTGGGCAGGTCCTGGTGCTGCACGCCGACCACGTCTACCGCTTCGACCACCGTCCGCTGATCGCCGCCCACCGCGCCTCGGGGGCCGCGCTGACCGTGCCGTACCAGCGGATCGAGCGGCGCTGGGTGCATCTGTTCGGGATGGTCCGCTTCGACGGGGCGGGCCGGCTCACCGAGTTCGCCGAGAAGCCCGCGGAGCCGACGAGCGACCTGGTGTTCGCCGCGTTCTGCGTGTTCGACGCCGCCGTGCTGCGCCGCTGTCTGGAGAAGCTGGACGGCACGAACTGGCAGCACGACATCAGCCGGGACGTCATCCCGGCGATGCTCGCGGCCGGGGAGCACATCCGCGGCCACGAGGTGGCCGGGCACTGGGAGGACATCGGCACCGTCGAGCGCTACCACCGGGCACGTCTGAGGCCTGCGGCCGAGGGTCCGCGGGCCGGTCTGCCCGTCGAGCGGACGCCCTGGACGGTGCGCCCGGGGGTGGCACGCGCGTGGGTGTCCCATGCCCCGGGCTGACCTCGTCGTTGGTCCCGGCGGACATCGTCAACGACGGCCTGGTGGAGCGCAGCGTGCTCTTCCCCGGCGTACGCGTCGGGGCGGGCGCACGCATCCGGCGCAGCGTCCTCCTGCCCGGCGCGACGATCCCGCCGGGCAGCGACATCGACTCGGCGGTGGTCCTGGAGGGCGGCACGGTCCAGCAGGCCCCGCACACCCCACCCGCAACGGAAGGAACACACATGAGCTCGACCCCCTACGACGTCCTGGTGGTCGGCGGCGCCGGAGTGGACACCGTCGTACGCGTCGACGAGCTGCGCGTCCCGCCGGGCGACTCGCTGCACGTGCCGCCGGTGTACGACTACGTCGCGCACACCGGCAACGGGGTGGCGCTCGGCTTCCACCACCTGGGGCTGGCCACCAAGTTCATCGACTACCTCGGCGACGACCCGCAGGGGCACGCGGTGCTCGCCGCGTACGCCGAGCGGGGGCTGGACTTCAGTCACCTGGTCTCCCCGCACGGCACCCCGCGCGGCATCAACCTGGTCGACGCGCGGGGCCGGAGGTTCTCCTTCTACGACTCCCGGCACCCGGCCGACCTGCTGCTGCCCCGCGAGTTCTGTCTGCCGCACCTGGAGCGGGCGCGCCACGTCCATCTGTCGATCACCGGTGTGAACCGCGACATGTACGAGGACATCCACCGGCTCGGCATCACGAGCTCCACCGATCTGCACGACTGGGACGGGACCAACCCCCACCACCTCACCTACGCGCTGAACTCCGACTACGTCTTCCTCAGCGCGGCCGCCGTCCACGACCGGCTGGAGGAGGTCCTGCACCGCGTCGTCGACGAGGGCCGGGCCCGGTTCGTGGTGGCGACCGACGGCGCGGCGGGGTGTCATCTGCTGGTCCGCGGCGAGGAGAAGGCACGGCACTTCCCGGCGGTGCGCCCGGAGCGCCCGGTCGTGGACAGCAACGGCGCGGGCGACGCGTTCGTCACCGCCTTCCTGCACGCGCTGATGGAGGGGCAGGCGCTCCAGGACTGTGTGGTGGCCGGGTCCGTCTCCGGTGCCTTCGCCTGTGCGAGCGCCGGTACCCACACCGAGTTCATCGATCTGCCCGGACTGCGCGCGGCCGTGGCCCGCGCCGTGCCGGCCGGGTGAGGGGGATCCCTGGGATGCACATCATCGCCTTTTCGTTCGAGTGCGGTGGGTTCGACAACCGGCTGATGCGCGGCGGGCTGTCCCCGCTGGTGTGGAACCTGTGCCGCGAGTACGCGGCCCGGGGCCACCGGGTGCCGCTGGAGAGCGGCGGCAACCGTACCGCCACCGTCCCGTCCAACGGCGAGATCACGGTGAACGACACCTGGCGCGGCTGAGCCGGTCCACCGCGGTCTCGTCCCCCTCGGACGGCCCCGTCCCCCGCCCACGGCGGCGGACGGGGTCACCACGCACCGCCCACGCCGCCCGCGCTCCGCGGGCGGCGCCCCTACGCGAGACCGTTCAGGAGAAGGACCCCGTGACCTTGTCCACGCTCCGGCGCACGGCCGCCAGAAGACTGGCACTCGTGCCGGCCGTCCCGGCACTGACCGTCCTGCCGCCCACCGCCCCGGTAGCTCCACGCCCCCTACCGCGTCACCCAGCACCTCACCGACACGGTCCGGGCCGGGACGCCTACGGCGCCTTCGCCTGGGTCAAGCTGGGCGAGGACGCCGCCGAACTGACTTACAGCGTGCGCATGCACCGCGAACGGGGCCCTGTTCGCGGCCACCGGGGTGGAGGTGCGGGACTGATCCCCGTCACCGGATGACGCCGCGGGAACGGTTACGGCAGCGCCGTGAGGTACATGCCGGCCGTTCCCGCACCCGGGGTGTTGCGGCAGGTGCGGTGGCCGCCCGGGGCCGCCGCGTAGGCGAGGGCGAGACACCGACCCTGGCCGAGCTGGCCGTAGTGGTTGGGGTGCATCGACTCCTGGACGGGGCCCTGGGTCTCGGTGCTGTCGATCCAGCGGGCCCACTCGCTGGTGGTGGCCGACGTCGGCTGCGTCGAGCTGACCAGCTTGCTCGCCGTCGCGCACACCTCGCGCCCCTGGAGCATGTCGCGCAGGTCGAGGAACTCGACGCCCTTGGCCGTGGCGACCTGGCGCAGTCGGGTGGCGAGCTGGGGGACGAGGGAGTCGCGGGCCCAGTCGGAGTCCTTGTTCCAGAAGGGGCAGCCGCCGGTGTTGACGCGGGACCAGCCGCTCTCGCCGTAGCGGTTCTCGCTGCCGCGCGGGATGGGGGACGGGTAGGACTGGAGGATGATCCGGTACGAGCCGGCGCTGTAGCCTGCCGCGCTCATCACCGCGCGGACCTCGTCGACGCTCTTGCCGACGTCGTTCATCACGTTGTTGATCTTCGCGTCCACGACGGGCTGCTGGTCGTCGTAGCAGTACGAGTACCAGACGATGTAGTCCTTGGCGCACTTCTCGATGATGGCCGCGAAGCCGAGGTCGTTGCCGCCCACGGAGAGGGCGATGGCCTTGACGTCGTAGGAGGCGGCGACGGAGGCGAGGCGGTCGGCCTGGGGGATCTCGCCCTTGTAGGACTGGCCGCCCGAGGCGGAGCGGAAGACGTTGGCCGTGGTGGCGCCGGAGCAGGCGAGGTTGACGAGGGCCTGGACGCCGGTGCCGGTGGCGCTGCTGACCTCGGCGGAGTCGGAGCGGTGGCAGCCGTTGGCCGCCGTGGCACCGTACACGAGGGCGGGGTCGTAGGTTCTGCCGGTCCAGGCGCGGTCGGTTCCGTCGCGGCTGCCGCTGTTGTTCAGGCTGTTGCCGCGCCAGCGGCCGGCCTCACCGGAGATGTAGCTGTCGCCGAGCGAGACGATCGCGGTGGGTCCGCTCGACGGGCTCGCCGCGGCGGGCTCGGCCGCGACCAGGCCGGCGCCGAGCACGGTCACGGTGGTCAGGGCGGTGAGCAGGCGTCTGCGGAGGCGCGCGAAGGCGCGACGGGCGGGGGCGGTTCCGGACACGGCGAACTCCATCGTTCGGCCAGGTCAGAAACGCTTTCCGGACAGCTGGGGAGAGCGCTCCTGAGCGTGTTGGCACGCGGGTGAGGGTGGGGGCCGCCGGCCGGTGGCAGGCAGGAATGTGGCATGCCAAGACTTGTTACCGCTAGGTAGCGGACGCTGATTTCCGGTCATGTGACCGTTCTGTTTTCCGCTTCGCGGCGGAGTGGAATTCGGCCGCGGGCCCGTCTGAGGGGTGCGCGCCGGACGCGGCGGCACGCGGAAGGGGCGGAATGTGTGCTGTTCGGTGCCTCGGCTGTCCGGGCCGGGGTGTCGCCCAGGGCGGCGGCCGCCTGGGGGTACATGGTCGCGCTGCCGCTGCCCGCCCTGCTCGCCCCGCTGGCGGACACGGTCCTGACCAGCGGACTGCATGTGGTGAGCGGGGTCACGCTGATGTGGCTCGCCGCCGATCTGTACGCCGCGCCGGCCGTGGCAGAAGGGGCGGTGCCGACGGCCGTCCGCTGAAATTCGCTCGACAACTTCGTTGCTAGGCACGAGGGTTGGGGCAATGCAGCAGGAACAGATCTGGGACACCGCTACCGCCCAGCGCTACGACACGCCCGGCTCCGGCATGTTCGCACCCGAGGTCCTCGACCCGGCCGTGAACCGCCTCGCGGAACTCGCGGGGGACGGACCCGCGCTCGAATTCGCCATCGGCACGGGCCGGGTGGCCCTCCCCCTCGCCCGGCGCGGGATTCCCGTCACGGGCATCGAGCTGTCGTCCCCGATGGTCGAGCAACTGCGGACCAAGGCCGACGCGGACACCATCCCCGTGGTCATGGGCGACATGGCCACCACCCTCGCCCCCGGGCGGTTCACCCTCGTCTATCTCGTCTTCAACACGATCTCCAACCTGCTCACCCAGCAGGAGCAGGTCGAGTGCTTCCGAAACGCCGCCCGTCATCTCACGCCGGGCGGCCGTTTCGTGATCGAGCTCTGGGTGCCCGAGCTGCGCGCGCTGCCACCCGGCCGCACGGCCACCGTATGGCAGCACGAGCCCGGTTATCTCGGCCTGGACACCTACGACGTGCTCAACCAGCATGTCGTGTCGCACCACTTCCACTTCGACGACACCCCGCAGGCCCGGCTGTTCCGCAGCCCCCATCGCTACATCTGGCCCGCCGAACTCGACCTCATGGCCCAACTCGCCGGTTTCGAGCTGGAATCCCGGCACGCGGACTGGGCCGGTGGCGAGTTCACCGCCGAGTCGGGCTCCCATGTCTCCGTGTACCGGATCCCGCCGAGGCCGTAGACGGGCCTACGGCCGGTGTTCCACCGCCACTCGCAAGGGTGCGCGGAACGACAGCAGGCCGAGCATCGGGGGCTCCGCCGACTCGGCCGCCGACCGGATGTGCGGAAGGGCGCGCGCCGCCGACCGCAGGGCCACGGCGGCCTCCGTGCGTGCCAGGGACGCCCCGGGGCAGCGATGACGGCCGACACCGAAGGCCAGGTGGTGGCGGATGTTGGCCCGGTGGGGGCACATCCGCTCCGGGTCCGGGAAGAGGTCCGGATCGGATCCGGTGCCCATGAGCATCAGCAACAGCTGTGCGCCGGACGGGAGTTCCACCCCGCCCAGCCGGGTGGCCCGCGCGGTCACCCGGCGCCAGGTGGTCACCGGCGGCTCGCGCCGCAGGACCTCCTCCACCCAGGCCTCGGCCAGCCCTTCCTCCGCCGCCGCACGCGGCCAGATGCCGGGCTCGGCCAGCGCCCTGCTCAGCACCGTGGCGACGAGCTGTCCGGTGGTGGACTGGCCCGCGATGAAGACGAAGAAGCACGCGCCGACCGCCGTCTCGACGTCCAGGAGACTGCCGTCGGGCAGACGGTGACGCGCCAGTGCCCCGATGAAGGAGTCCTCCGGGGCTGCGCCGCCGCGCACGGTCTCGGTGAGCCAGCGCTGGAACTCCACGACCAGTTCCGCGAGTTCCAGCTGCCGCTCCAGCGTCGGCCTGCCCCAGAACAGCTCCAGCGAGGCATCGCTCCAGCGGATCAGCGTGGCCGGCTCGACCCCCTGGATGCCGAGCAGTTCCATCAGCACCCGGCACGGGAGTACCTGCGCAAACGAGGTGAACAGGTCGCAGCCGCCGGTGCTTTCGAGCCCCGGCCGCACCGCGTCGAGCAGTTCCTCGGCGACGCGCTCGATCACCGGCACGGCGGCCGCGACGCGCTGCGCGTTGAAGAACCTCGTCACCACCCGGCGCAGCCCCGCGTGACTGGGGGTGCCGTTGTTGGCCAGCGCCGGAGGGAGGGCGAAACGGGCCCGGGCGAACACCCTCAGCACGGCGACGGGCAGCGGCGTGGCGGCGTGCTGGGCGTTGTCGGGCAGGAACCGGTCGTTGTCGAGCAGGATCTCGCGTACGTCCTGGTGGCGGCTGACCAGCCACAGCCCGGTGGCGGGGTCGTGATGCACGGGAGACTCGGACCTCAACCGGTCGAGCCAGGGGTAGGGGTCGCGGACGAAGGGGGCGCCGAACAGATCGAGCAGCCCCAGGGGGTCACCGTCGCCCGGGTACGAAGGGTGGGCCGCCGGGCTGTGCCCGGCTCCTTCGGTAACGGTCACGGGCGCATCCACAGCCGGGAGAGTCACGGCCGGAAGCTAACACGCCCACCGTACGATTTCCGAACAATTGTGCGCGGCATCACCTGACGGGTTGCCGCAGGGGAGGTCCGGCGCCCGCCTGACGATCCGGGCGGGCCTTGGCCGAGCGAGGCCGGCGACGTGCCCGGGGCGCTCGGGGCAATGCGGGCGAGCAGTGCCGACGCGGGTGGCGCAGGCGGTGCGGAGCGCCTCGGCGACCAGGGCGGAGGCGGTCTCCACTTCGGGCTCGGCGCCGGCGCGGGCCAGGAGCAGGCGGGGCTGTCGGGCGGGGCCCACCGCGACGGTGTCACCGCCGTCAGGCGGGTGGAGCCGTCAGGCGGGTGGAGCCGTCAGGCGGGTGGAGCCGTCAGTCCGCGCTTCGACGGAGTCGTCGCTCCCGGCTTGTCCGGGCTGGTCCGCGCGGCGTCGCCGGTGGCGGAGGCCGTACGGCTGCCCGACACGGAGGTTGGCTGTGCCCAGAGCGCGTGGAGGCCGATCACGCGCCGGGCGGCGTCGGGGATGGCCACGACGGCGGCGACTCCCGCGAGGACGGTCCAGACTCCGGCCTGGTCCTTCGGCTGATCACCCCGTACTTCACGGAACGGGCCGCTAGCATCACCAAGCGTCGGCGAGGGGGAGACGCGGTGCGCGATGTCTGGCTGAAGGCCGTCGAAGCCCGCTTACGTCAGGTCCGCGGCGGGCGGGATCTGTCGGCGGTGCTCGGGCCCGCGGCGCTCTACGAGGCCCAGCGGCTCGCCTCGGTGAGCGGCGAACAGGACGTACGGACGGGACTCGTGCTCGGCTGGTTCCACTGGTACCGCGGCCAGGCGCTGGTGGGTGACGAGGCCGAGACGTCCCGGCAGTCCGCCGTGTCCGCACTGGCCCTCCCTTTCGCGGCCGGTGTCGAGGATCTGCCGGAGCCGATGCTGCCGCTGCTCGCCGACGCCGTGACCCCGTCGGCCGTGCACCTCCTCAGCACCGCCATGCACGTCGCGGATCCGCACCCGCTCACTGTCTCGATCAGCCTCTGGCAGCGCATCGTTCACTGCACCGGCGACGACCATCCGGAACGGGCGGTCCTGCTGTCCAACCTCGCGTCAGCGCTGCGGGAGAGAGGCGAGCGCTCGGGCTCCGACGAAGACCTGGACGTCGCGGTGCGCCACCTCGAACGGGCCGTGGTACTGGCCGACTCCGATCTGCCCGGCAGAGCGTCGGTCGTGTCCAACCTGAGCGGCGCACTCGTGCAGCGATTCGAACGCAGAGGTTCGTCCGCCGACCTGGACACAGCCGTCACGGTGGTGCGGGAGGCGATCACCGCCATACCGCCCCAGCACCCGCAACACGCCCTGCTGCTGTCCCACTTGGGCAAGGCACTGCTACGCAGAGGGGAGCGGACGGGCTCGGAAGCGGATCTGGCGGCCGCCGTGACCCACCTTCGGCACGCCACGGCCGCACTGCCGGACGACGACCCCGAACGCGGCAGCCGGCTCGCCAACATCGCCACCGCGATGCAGATCCGTTTCGAATGGACCGGCTCACCGGCCGACCTGGCCACCGCCGTCGAACACTTCCGGCAGGCGGCGGACGCCCTTCCGGCGGATCACCCCGAGCGTTCGGGCCTCCTGGCCAACGCGGGTGCCGCGCTGACGCGGCGGTTCGAACGGTCCGGCACACCGCAGGACCTGGACTCCGGCGTCGAACTCCTGCAACAGGCACTGGCCCTCGGCCCCGATCCCGACACCGCCCAGGTGATCCTCGTCAACCTCGGCGCGGCACTGACACGCCGAGCCCATTGGACAGGCTCGGCGGCTGAGCTCGACACGGCCATCGGCCATCTCCGGCGGGCCGTCGCCGCCTTCCCCCTCTCCCACCCCGGCCGGGCGTTGACGCTCAGCAACCTCGGCATGGCCCTGCTGGCCCGTTTCAGAGGCCACGGATCGCAGGACGATCTGGACGCCGGTGTCGCCGCGTACGAGCAAGCGGTGGCGGCCACGCCCGTCGGGCACCCGACACGCGGCGGTCTCCTCAGCAACCTCGGAAGCGCGCTGACCAGCAGATACCAACGGCGCGGCACCGTTTCGGATCTGAACGCCGCCATCGCCGTCACCCAGGAGGCCCTCACGGCCTCGCCCGCCGACCACCCCTTGCTTCCGGCACTCCTCTCCCAACTGGCAAGCGTGCTGCGCGCCCGGTTCATACGCACCGGATCGGAAGCGGACCTGGACATCGCCATCGCCCACTTGGAGCGCGCGATCGCCGCCACTCCCGTCGACCATCCCGCGCTGGCCGGGCGCCTGTCCAACCTGTGCAACGCGCTGCACTCGCGCTTCCAGCGGACCGGCGGGGGGACCGACCTGGACGCGGCCATCGCCGTGGGTGAGCGTGCCGTGTCCGCCGCGCCCGTCGGGAGTGCCGAACGAGCGGCGTTCCTGGCCAACCTCGCCAACCCGCTGATCAGCCGATTCCAGCGGGACGGCGCGGCCGCGGATCTCGACGCCGCCATCGACGCGGGAGAGCGGTCGGTCACCGAGGCCCCGCGGAACCACGTCGACCGCCCGGAGTACCTCACCTCGCTCGGCGCCGCGCTGCTGCAACGACACCAGCACAACGGCGCGAGCTCAGACCTGGACAGGGCCGTAACCCGACTCCGGGAAGCGGCCGACTCCACTCCGGCCGGCCACTCCGCACGTGCCACCCGGCTGTCCAGCCTCGGCCACGCCCTGCGGCTTCGGTTCGAGCAGACCGGCGGGACGGAGCAACTGCGGGCGGCCGTCACCATCGGCAGGGAGGCGGTCGCCTCGGCACCCGGCGACCACCCGGACCGCGCCGCTGTCCTGCTCAATCTCGGCATCGCGCTGCGTCGCCACGGTGAGACCTTTCAGGACCCGGCCGCCACGGAGCAAGCGGCGGCCTGCTACACGGAGGCCGCGCACCTCCCCTCGGCGTCTCCTTCCCTGCGTATCCGGGCGGGGATCGCGGCAGTGACCGTGCTGGCGGCATCCGGCAGGACCGATGCGGCGGCGGATGTCGCCGAAGCCTCCGTCCTGCTCCTGCCCCAGGTGGCCCCCCGGCAGCTGCACCGCGGCGACCAGCAGCGCGCTATCGGAGGGTTCGCGGGCCTGGCCAGCGATGCGGCGGCGCTGGCCCTCGCCGCCGGGTCGGGGACACCGCGGGAGCGGGTGGAGCGGGCTCTGAGAGTGCTGGAGGCCGGCCGGGCGGTCCTGCTCGGTCAACGGCTCCAGACGCGCAGCGACGTCACCGACCTGCGCGCACGACACCCTGAACTGGCGCGCCGCTTCGAGCGGTTGCGTGAGGTGCTGGACGCGCCGGGGCAGTCCGCCGTGGACGTGGCGGCGCTGCCGGGCCAGGACCCAAGGGCACGGCAACGACGCGACGCGGCCGGAGAACTGGCCGCTGTCCTCGGCGAGATCCGCGCGCTGGAGGGGTTCACCTCGTTCGCGCGGCCGCCCGAGACGGGTGAACTCGTCGCCCAGGCCGCGCAAGGCCCCGTGGTCGTGTTCAACGTCAGCCGATACCGCGGCGACGCGCTGCTGCTGAACAGCGACGGCGTCACCGCGTTGCCGCTGCCGGCCCTCACCGCCGTCAGCGTCGTCGAGCGGACCGGTGCCTTCCGCCGGGCTCAGTCTCTCGCCGTGTCCGGCACCACGCCCCTGGAGAGGAAACAGGCTCAGGCCGAGCTCGTCGCGGTGCTGGAGTGGCTGTGGGACGCGGCCGCCGGCCCGGTCCTCGACGCCCTCGGCCACGGCGAGGCCCCGGTCGGTGAGGAGAGCGGCGGGGAGACACTGCCACGGGTCTGGTGGGCGCCGGGCGGTCTGCTGGGGCTGCTGCCGCTGCATGCCGCCGGGTATCACGTCGGCTCCGGGGCCGCGGGCGGCCGTCGCACCGTGATGGACCGTGTCGTCTCCTCGTACACCCCCACCGTGGCAGCCCTGCGCCATGCCCGTGAGCGCGATCAGGCGCCTCACCGGACCGCGCGCAGCCTCGTCGTGGCCATGCCTACGACACCCGGACTGCCCGGCGAGGGCCGACTGGGGTGCGTCGACCAGGAGGCCACCGAGCTGCGCGCCCTGCTGCCCAACCCCCTTGTGCTGAGGGCCCCTGACCCGGTCGGCGTGCCCGAGGACGCGCTCATGCCTACGAAGGCCAATGTGTTCAGGCTCCTGCCCGAGAGCGCCTTCGCGCACTTCGCCTGTCACGGCACGAGTGATGCCGTCGATCCTTCGAGGAGCCGCCTCCTGCTGCACGATCACCTGAGTGACCCGTTGACCGTCGACGGCCTGGCGCCCCTCGTTCTCGACCAGGCCAGACTGGCCTACCTCTCCGCCTGCCACACGGCCGCCGCCGACAAGGTGGAGCTGCTCGACGAGTCGATCCATCTCACCTCGGCTTTCCAGCTCGCCGGCTTCCCCCACGTCATCGGCACCCTGTGGCAGATCGCCGACGATGTCGCCCTCACCGTCGCCCGGCGCTTCTACGAGGGCCTGAAGACCCACGGCGCGGACTTGGACCCCCGGCGGGCCGCACACGCCCTGCATCGGGCCGTCAGGGACGCCCGCGACGGCCGGGACATGCCGGACGGTCTCGATCGCCGGCTCAGCCCGCTGCTGTGGGCCGCACATGTGCATGCCGGAGCATGACGACCTTCACACGGTGGCGGCATCGGCCGCGGCACTCGCGGGGCAGGGAGTAGGTTCGCGATCACGGGCCGTACGACCATGGGGGGAATCATGAAGTGGGCGATGAGCGACGACTACGCCGCGCTCCTCACGACGCTCATCGTGACCGTCCTCGCGGTCGGCACGATCCAGACGTACACGCTGATGCGGCGGTTGGGCGACTCGCAGACGGCGGACGTGCGCAGGACCGTCGAGGCACGTCTGAGAGTGCTGGACGCCATGCGGCGGGGCGGGGCACCCGACCCGGAGGACCTGCGTGCGGCGCATGTGTCGACGGTGAGCTTCCTGGCGCTCTCCCAGCGGAACCTGTCGGCCTACACGGCCGGTGTGGTGTGGAGTCTGGTGGTTGTCGTCCTTGGTGTGCAGCAGGTCAAGATACTGATGTGGGCGGGGTCCGCCGACCACGGGGACAGCCCGAATCTGGCCAGGGACTCCTTCTATCTGGTCGCCGTCTCCGTCGGGCTCCTGCTGGCCGAGGGAGTGGTGCGGGCGTTCGTGCGGACGTTCGTGGACCAGCGGGAGTCGCTGAAGCCGTTGCACGCGTATCCGCGCGAGGAGCGGGCCGAGATGCTCGCGGCGGTCCGGCACTTCCACAGGACCGGCGAGGCCCCCGCACCCGCACCCCCACGCGCACCCGCCGAGCCCGCACCGCCCGCTCCCCCGGCCGCTCCGTAGCGCCCCGAAGGGTGCTGCCCACAGACCTCGGACACCCTCAGCTCGACCGGGGTCCGCCGGGCTGCCGCTCACCAGGACCAGGCCGGTGTCGCGGACCTCAAGGCCCAGGTGTCGCGGCGCACTTCGCGCCTCGGGGCCTCAGCGCCTCAGGGCGTACGCCCGTGTGCCGGCTGGACGGCGCCGCGGGGCGCGCTGCGGGCGAACAGCGCCGACAGGGACAGGGCGCCCGGTCCGAAGAACACCAGCATCAGGAAGCCCCAGCAGAACAGCACCGGGGCCAGGCCGCCGTTCTGGAGCGGAAAGAGGCCGTCCTTCTGGTGTTCCGTGAAGTAGGCGAAGGCCATGATGCCGGAGCAGAGGAAGGCCGCGGCGCGCGTCGCGACGCCCAACAGGACGAGGACACCGCAGACGAGCTCGATCACCCCGGCGTACCAGAAGGGCCACTCGCCCACGGCGCTGCTCTCGCGGTCCAGGACGCCGAACACCGTGGCGGCGCCCTCGCTGGTGAACAACAGGCCTAGGACGATGCGGAACAGCCCCAGGACGACGGGCTGGTGCTTCGCCAGCCGGTCACTGACAGGTGTGTTGTTCATCGGCGGGTACTCCTGGAATCGGTCGGTGCGTCCATGGCGGACGGAACGGGATGGGGCAGGGCAGGGCAGATCCGACGGGCGCAGACCCGTCGTCATACTGAACGTGCCCACCGGGCGTCTCGTTCAACGAACCTTCTGCCGAAATGGCAGAGGCCGACGGGCGGCTCGTACTCTGCCGTTCAAACGGCGGGTACGGCACCACACCGCCGGACGTGCCCCGGCTTCCCAGTGTTCCAGGTGTTTCGGGTGTTCCAGGTGTTCACGGCGTTCACGGCGTTCACGGCGTCACCGATGTCGGACGCGTGACCGATGTTGGGGGCGTGACCGACGCCGCCCCCTCCTCCAACTCACCATGACGGCGTGGTCGGAGATCGCCACTTCGATGTTCCCGGCGGGGGTGCCCTGGTTCCGCGTGCCCGGCGGGGGTGCCCCGGTTCCGCTCTCGCAGGCTGGGACCCGGGTGGGTCGGGAGCTCTCGCCGGCCCACCCGGGGGTCTGTCACGGGAAGGTCAGCTTGAAGCTGTTGATGTAGCCGGTGTCGGCCGAGGCCTGGTCCTGCACGCGCAGCTTCCAGCTGCCGTTGGCGACCTCGGACGAGGCGTTGACCGTGTAGGTGGTCTGGACGTTGTCGGCCGAGTCGGACGACGAGAACGGCTTCAGGTTGTAGACCGTGCCGTCGGGGGCGACGAGGTCGACGACGAGGTCACCGCGCCAGGTGTGGATGATGTCCACGCCGACGGCGAGGTTGCTGGGCGCGTTGCCGGTGATGCCCGTGACGTTGACCGAGGACGTCACGGCGGCGCCGTTGTCCGGGATGGAGACATCGGCGGTGTTCTCGAAGACCGTCCCGGTCGGCGGGGTCGTCCCGGAGGACAGGGTCCAGATCGCGTGGGCGATGGCGTCGCTGTTGCGGTCCAGGGCCGTGTCGTTGATGTTCGAGGTGGTGTCGCAGGAGGAGTGGTAGCAGCGGTCGAAGGCGGTCGCGGTGCCGCCCCACTTCTGCACCTGGGCGGAGGTCTTGACCCGGCTGGCGCCTGTGAAGAGCCCGCCGACCGGGATGCCCACGTTCTTGAAGGAGGCGTGGTCGGAGCGGCCGTCGCCCTCGGTCTCGATCTCGGTCGGCACGCCGAGACCGGCGAAGTAGTTCTTGAACGTCTGCTCGATCGTCGGGTCGTCGTCGTAGACGAAGTAGCCCGGGTTGGGCGATCCGATCATGTCGAAGTTCAGGTACCCGCTGATCTTCGCGCGCTCGGCGGTCGGCAGGTTGTTGACGTAGTACTTCGAGCCGACGAGCCCGAGTTCCTCGGCGCCCCACCAGCCGAAGCGGAGGTGCTTGGTGGGCTGGTAGCCGGACTGTGAGACGGCGAGGGCGGTCTCCAGGATCGCCGCCGAGCCCGAGCCGTTGTCGTTGATGCCCGGCCCGGAGGTCACCGAGTCGAGGTGCGAACCCGCCATGACGACCTGGTTGGCGTCGCCGCCGGGCCAGTCGGCGATGAGGTTGTAGCCGGTGCTGCCGTTGTACGTGAACTGCTGGACGGTCGTGGTGAATCCGGCCGCGTCCAGCTTCGCCTTCACGAAGTCGATGGACGCCTTGTAGCCGGTCCGGCCGTGGGCGCGGTTCCCGCCGTTGGCGGTCGCGATCGACTGCAGGTCGGCGAGGTGCTGCTTGACGTTGGCCACCGAGATGTCGGGCGCGGCGGCAGCGGCCTGCTCGGCGGTGGCGGCGGGGACGGCCCCGGCGAGCAGCGCGGCGACGGCGGTGCCGGCGAGCGCGAGGGCACGTCTGTGAGCGGAGAGTGTCATGTGGGGGCTCCGTGATTCCGAACTGGGGTTGGGTTGCGGAACGTGCGTGACACCCCGCGGCGTCGGTGATGCGGGGTGGCTGGAGCTGTGTGGTGCCTGTGCCAGATGCGGCTGTGCGAGCTGAATGTTCGATGAATGTTTGACGTAACGTCAAGAGCGCTAACCGGACTGGGGTGTTCGCAGAGCGGACACCGGCCCGGCGGCACCCGTTTCAGCAGCGTGCGGCGGGCTGCGCGGGCGGACACCGAACATGTGACCTGCGCCACAGGGCGCGTGGAGGAGGGTACGGATCGCGAACTTCCGTGGCGTAGCGGACGATCATTGAGCCACCGAAGTCCGGGCCCGGCCGGCCCACCCGCGGACGTGCCGGAAGTGCGTGGTCAACTCCCCCGACCCGGACAAGACATGGAAGGCGAGCGCGGGCGGATGGTCCAGGTGGACATGGTCCTGGGGATGCGCGCGGTGCTCCCCAGGGGAGCCGGAGGGTGGAGACGACTCCGGGGGCGACCAGCCCGGGGCGTCCGGCGAACGCGGTCGCCGCGGCGGTGTGGGCGTGGTCGCAGAGGAACGCCGCGATGCTGGGGTGACGCTCGACGAGAGCGGTGAACCGTTCGGCGCCGAACTGGCGGATGCCGTCGATGAACGGGACGTGCAGCCGCGCGGGCGGGTGATGGAAGCCGACCGGCACGGGCGTCCGCTCGGACGTCCCGGCCAGGACGTCCTCCAGCCATGTCAGGGTCTCGTCCGCGAGGAAGGCCTCCTCCTTCCCCGGCACGGACGAGTCGCACATCGCGATGACCGCCCCGGCGCTCCGATGCACCTGGTTGACGGGCCGCGCCGAACTCGCCTGCCCCAGAAGGTGAGTCCGAAAGCCTCGCGCCGGTCATGGTTGCCGGGACAGAGCATCACCGGATGGCGCGAACTGAACAGCCGGCGGGCCACCTCGTACTCCGCGGGCAGACCGTGTTCCGAGCTCCACATCGACGGCGACGGGCGCCTGCCGGGTCTGCTCGTCGGCTTCGCGGCGCCACCCGAACACGCCTGCCGGCCCGCGCTGGACGCCCTGTTCGAGACCTTACGGGACCTGGAAAGCGGCAGGCTATCGAAGCGTGTCGACCACCTTCGGACGCGAGGCGACCAGTAACGAGCATGCGCGGGTGCCGCGAACCGGGATGCGCTGTGATGGCACGATTCATCGTTAACCAGCAGCCGGTTGGGGCCTACATGGACGACATGGTCAGTACGGCGACGAGACGCACCACCCTCACCACTCGGCCGGCCTGCTGCCACCACGGAACCCCGGTGGACGGCGCCGAGGCGGGCGAGGAGCGCTTCCGGGGGCTGCTGGAGGCGGCCCCGGACGCGATGGTCATCGTCGACGGCGAAGGCCGGATCCGACTCGTCAACGCCCAGACCGAAACACTCTTCGGCTACGGACGCGCGGAACTCCTCGGCCAGAGCGTCGACCTGCTCATCCCCGACCGCTTCCGCGGCCAACACGCCCACCACCGCGGCGCCTACGCCGCCACCCGCCAGGTCCGCCCCATGGGCGCCGGACTCGAACTCCACGGACTACGCAAAGACGGCACCGAATTCCCCGTCGAGATCAGCCTCAGCCCCCTCGAAACCACCGACGGCCTCCTCGTCTCCGCCGCCGTCCGAGACGTCAGCGACCGCAAAGCGGCCGAACAGCGCTTCCGGGGGCTGTTGGAGGCCGCCCCGGACGCGATGGTCATCGTCGACGGCGAAGGCCGGATCCGACTCGTCAACGCCCAGACCGAAACACTCTTCGGCTACGGACGCGCGGAACTCCTCGGCCAGAGCGTCGACCTGCTCATCCCCGACCGCTTCCGCGGCCAACACGCCCACCACCGCGGCGCCTACGCCGCCACCCGCCAGGTCCGCCCCATGGGCGCCGGACTCGAACTCCACGGACTACGCAAAGACGGCACCGAATTCCCCGTCGAGATCAGCCTCAGCCCCCTCGAAACCACCGACGGCCTCCTCGTCTCCGCCGCCGTCCGAGACGTCAGCGACCGCAAAGCAGCCGAACAGCACATCAACCACCTGGCCGCCCTCGTCGAGTCGTCCCAGGACGCGATCCTCGCCAAGACCCTCGACGGACGCATCACGTACTGGAACGCCGCCGCCCAGCGGTTGTACGGTTACAGCGCCGAGCAGGCGATCGGCCGCAACGTGTCCATGCTCGCCCTGCCCGACCGCGCGCACGAGATCACCGCGCTCCTGGAACGGCTCGCCCGCGGCGAGAAGATCGAGCACTTCGAGACCTTCAGGGTGACACGCAGCGGCCGACTGCTGGACGTGGACGTGACCCTGTGGCCCACCCGGGCCGCCGACGGCACGGTCGAGGGCGCGTGCGCCATCGTGCGCGACATCAGCGACCGCAAACGCGCCGAAGCCGAACTCCAGGCCCTCTACGAGCAGCAGCGCCACATAGCCCTGACCCTCCAGCGCAGCCTCATGGGCACCCCGCCGGCCATTCCGGGTCTGGCCACCGCGAGCCGCTATCTGCCGGCCACGCAGGGCGCGGGGGTGGGCGGTGACTGGTTCGACCTCATCCCGCTGGGGGCGGGCCGGGTCGGCATCCTCATCGGGGATGTGATGGGCCGCGGCCTGGACGCCGCCGCCGTCATGGGCCAGTTACGGGCCGCCGCGCACGCCCTGGCCAAGACCGGCATGGAACCACGGCAGTTGATGCAGGCTCTCGACGCGATCGTCGCCGATCTCGACCTGCCCGACCAGCTGGTCACCTGCTGCTATCTCGTCCTCGCCCCGGACACGGGCGAGGTGACCTTCTGCTCGGCCGGTCATCTGCCGGCCCTGCTCGCTGACCGGGACAGCGGCGTGCGGGCGCTCCAGGCCCCGGTCAGCGCGCCCCTCGGCGTCGGCGGCATCCTGCACCAGCAGGCCCGCGTGGCCGTCCCGCCCGGGGCCGCGCTCGTGCTCTACACAGACGGCCTGATCGAGACCCCGGGCAGCGACATCGAGCACCGACTCGCCGCGCTCGTCCGCGCCCTCGACGACTCCTTCGCCGCCACCGACAGCCTGGAGGACACCGCCGACCACGTCCTCGCCGCACTGCTGCCCGACGCCGACGGGCACAACGACGACGTCACCCTGCTCCTGGCCCGCCTCCCCTCCGCCCCGCTCGCCGCCGCGACCACCCATCTGCCGGCCGTACCCGCCGCCGTCGGCGAGGCACGCGCCTTCCTGACCAAGACCCTCACCGACTGGGACTGCGCCGACCTCGTCGACGACGCGCGGCTCCTGGTCTCCGAGGTCCTCACCAACGCCATCCAGCACGCGCAGGGCCCCCTGAGCCTGCATCTGCGCCGCAACGCCACCGAGCTCACCGTCGAGATCAGCGACCGCAGCCCGCAACTCCCCCAGCCCCGCCCCGCCTCCCTCGACGACGAGTCCGGCCGCGGCCTCCTCCTCGTCGACGCACTCGCCGACGGCTGGGGGGTGCGGCCCAACGACGACGGGAAGACGACCTGGTTCACGTTTCAGGTGTGCGTCGCGGAGATCTGAGTGATCCCGCCGGCTCGGCCGGCTCCGCGGCGCCCAGACCGCCGCCCGAGGCGGTGAGCGGGCCGAGCAGGTCCCGCCCGGCCTCCCCGGCCCGCCTGCCGTTGCTTCAGCTCGCGCCGCGCCTCCGCGCGGATCACCTGCGCGACAGAGGATCCTCCCAGGGGCCCTACGATGCCGGGGTCGCGCAACGGGTGGTGTCCCGGCACATCGCCCGCGTCCGACTCCCGGGACTTGCGCGGCACGGTTCCACCTCGTGCGCCCGCCGTTGACGCCGCGTCTGGTCGCGACGGCCGCCGCTGTGCGCGCCGCTCCGGTCTGGGCCGCCATCCCCGGCTCGGCCGCAATCTGAGCGTCCATCCCGCGACGACTCTCGCCGGCCGCTTCGCCGAGCCGGTCACCGCCTGGGAGGGGGTGCTGCAGAGCGTGGGCGTGGAGGAGCACCACGAACGCCACGGTGTGCTCATCGAGGCCACCGCCACGCCGCCCGGCATGGGCACCTTCGTCCTGCCGGGCCTGGGCGCCGACCTGCGCCGCGAGCTGGAGGACGCCCACCGGCTCGCCACGCTCGGCGCGATGATCGCCGACCGCCCCTCCGGGCGCGTACTCGGCGGCGATCGCACGCTGATCCGGTACGACCTCCACCGCCGCGACGCCGGACGGCTGCTGCGTTCGGTGCACGCGATGGGCGAACTGCTCTTCGCCGCGGGCGCCGAAGAGGTACTGACGGGCATCCCCGCCACGCCCCGGGTGCGCACCCTCGAAGAGCTTGAGGACCTGCTCGCCCGCACCGGGGCGAACCGGCTCCATGTCTCCGCCCACCACCCCACGGGCACGATCGCCGCGGGCGCGGGCCCGGGACGCTGCCCCGCGGACGCCGACGGACGCCTCCGCGGGGTGCGGGGTGTCCTGATCGCCGACGCCTCGGTGCTGCCGTCCTGCCCCGGGGTCAATCCGCAGCTGAGCATCATGGCTGCCGCGCTGGCCGTCACGGAGCTGTACCTGGGGCGCTGAGTCACCGCCCCGGCCGCCGCACCACGGCCGGGACGGCGGCCGGGGCGGCGGCCGCGGTGGGAGCGCGGCCTGCGCGGTTCAGCAGATCCGCGGCAGTTGCTCCCCGATCGGCAGGTCGACCACCCGTGTCCCACCGAGCCCGGTGCGGGCCACGACCATGCCCGGATGGGTCTCGACGGCCTCACCGACCACCGCGGCGTCCCGGCCCAGCGGATGGGCCCGCATCGCGGCGAGGACGGCGTCGGCGTGCTCGCGCGGGACGAAGGCCACCAGCTTGCCCTCGTTGGCGATGTACAGGGGGTCCAGGCCGAGGATGGCGCAGGCGTTGGCCACTTCCGGCGGCACGGGCACATCGCGTTCCCGCAGGACCACGCCCGTACCGGAGGCGGCCGCGATCTCGTTGAGGGAGGCCGCGAGACCGCCGCGCGTGGGATCGCGCAGCACGTGCAGATCCGGGGTGACGGCGAGCATGGTCTCGACGAGGCCGCCGAGTGCCGCGCAGTCGCTCTCGATCTCCACGCCGAACTCCAGGCCCTCGCGGACGCTCATCACCGCCACGCCGTGGACACCGATGGCGCCGCTGACGATCACGACGTCACCGGGAACCACCCGCTGCGGGCGCAGATCGACGCCCGCCGGGACGAGCCCGATACCGGCCGTGTTGATGTAGACGCCGTCTCCGTGTCCGGACTCGACGACCTTGGTGTCGCCGGTCGCCACCTCCACGCCGGCGGTGCGGGCGGCCGCGCCCAGCGCCTCGGCGACCCGGGTGACCGTCTCCAGCTCGACGCCCTCTTCGAGGATGAACCCGCAGGAGAGGTAGGCGGCTCGGGCCCCGCTCATGGCGAGGTCGTTGACCGTGCCGTTGACCGCCAGGTCGCCGATGCTGCCGCCGGGGAAGAACAGTGGGCGTACGACGTAGGAGTCCGTGGAGAACGCCAGCCGGGCGCCGCCCAGGGCGAGGACCGCGGCGTCGCCCATCTGGGAGAGCGTCTCGCCGCCGTAGGCGGGGGCGAAGATCTGCTGGACGAGTTCGGCGGAGAGGGCACCGCCGCCGCCGTGGCCCATGACGACCCTGGGCCGGTCGCGCACGGGCGCCGGGCAGGTCCACGCCTCGATGTCCAGGGGCGCGGGGTCGAGTTCGGTACGGTCAGACAACGGGACTCGCCTCCCGGGGCGTGGTGGGCAGCTCCAGCCGCCGGTAGAGGTAGTAGGCCGCGCAGGCGCCCTCGCTGGAGACCATGGTGGCGCCCAGCGGCGTCCGGGGGGTGCACAGGGTGCCGAAGGCGGCGCACTCGTGCGGCTTGAGCAGTCCCTGGAGGACTTCTCCGCTGCGGCACTCGGCGGGTTCCTCGGTGCGGATGCCGGTCACGCGGAAGCGGTGCTCGGCGTCGTAGTCGCGGTACTTCGGCGACAGCCGCCAGCCGCTGTCGGGGATGACTCCGATGCCCCGCCAGGCGCGGTCAGTGACCTCGAAGACGTCCTCCAGCATGGCGCGGGCCGCCGGGTTGCCGCTGGGGCGGACGGCTCGGGCGTAGGCGTTGTCGACGGTGTGCTCGCCGCGTTCCAGCTGCCGTACGGTGCGGCGTACGCCTTCCAGGATGTCCAGGGGTTCGAAGCCCGTGACGACGATCGGCACCCGGAAGCGCTCGGCCAGCTCCGGGTACTCCCCCATGCCCATCACACTGCACACGTGCCCGGCGGCGAGGAAGCCCTGCACCCGGCAGGTGGGCGACGACATGATCGCCTCGATCGCGGGGGGCACGCGCACGTGGGACACCAGCATGCTGAAGTTCTTGATGCCCTCCTTGCGTGCCTGATGGACCGTCATGGCGTTGGGCGGCGCGGTGGTCTCGAAGCCGATGCCGAAGAACACCACCTCGCGGTGCGGGTTCTGGCGCGCGATCCGCAGGGCGTCGAGCGGGGAGTACACGACCCGGACGTCACCGCCCTCGCCGCGCACCTGGAACAGGTCCCGGCCGGTGCCGGGCACGCGCAGCATGTCGCCGAAGGAGCAGAAGATCACCTCGGGGCGGGAGGCGATCTCCAGCGCCTTGTCGATGATCTCCAGCGGGGTCACACACACGGGGCAGCCCGGCCCGTGGATCAACTCGATCTCGTCCGGCAGGAGTTGGTCGATCCCGTGCCGGATGATGCTGTGCGTCTGCCCTCCGCACACCTCCATCAGCGCCCAGGGCCTGGTCACGGTGGCGTGGATGTCGTCGAGCAGCCGTCGGGCCAGCTCCGGGTCCTGGAACTCGTCGATGTACTTCACTGGTTGCGCACCTCTTCCACCGGTTCGACGCCCGCCTCGGCCGCCGCCATCTCCCAGGCGTCGCCGAACTCCTCCTGGAGCATGCCGAGTTCGGCGAAGAGTTCGAGCGTCTGCTTCGCCGACTCCTCGTCCAGCCGTTGCAGGGCGAACCCGACGTGCACGATGGCGTACTCGCCGACCTGGAGGTCCGGCAGATACTCCAGGCACACCTCCTTGACGACTCCGCCGAAGTCGACGGTGGCCATCCGGGTGCCGTCCCGGTCCTCGATGTCCAGCACTCTGCCGGGTACCGCCAGGCACATGGGCCTCTCCTCGCTGTGGTCGCGGGTGGTTCAGTCGTCGGTCGTCGTCCGGGCGGCCACCATCAGCTGGCCGAGCGCCAGGCCGCCGTCGCCCGGCGGCACCAGCCGGTGCCGCAGGACCGTGAAGCCGTCCTGGCCGAGGGCGGCCGAACAGGCGGTGGAAAGCAGCGTGTTGGCGAACACCCCGCCGGTCAGGGCGACCGTGTCCAGCCCGTGCCGCTCCCGCGCCAGCCGGCACATCCGGTGCACCAGCGCGGCCACCCCGCGGTGGAAGCGGGCGGCGATCACGTCCGCTCCGACACCCGCGCGCAGGTCGGCCACGACGGCCGCCATCAGGGGCGCCGGGTCGGCCCGCAGCGGCTCGCCCGCCCGGACGTCGAAGGGGTACGCGGTGGTGTCCGCGCCCGGTGCGCGCAGCGCGGCGGCCTCCAGCTCGACGGCGGCCTGCGCCTCGTGGCCCGCCAGGTGGCACACCCCGGCGAGCGAGCACACGGCGTCGAACAGGCGGCCCATGCTGGAGGTGGGGACGCAGTTCAGATCGCGCTCCAACTGCCGCTCCAGCAAGCGCAGTTCGTCGGGCGGGCAAGCCGTCGTGCAGGCGAGGTCGCCGGCCCAGTCGAGGCCGGCCGCGCGCAGGTGGGCCAGGGCCATGCGGTACGGCCTGCGCACCGCGCTGTCGCCGCCGGGCAGGGGGACATAGCCGAGGTGCCCGAACCGGAGGTAGCCGTCGTAGTCCGCGAGCAGGAACTCCCCGCCCCACACGGCACCGTCGTCGCCGTGCCCGGTGCCGTCGAAGGCGACGCCGATCACCGGCCGAGTGCCGTCGAGCCCGTGCTCGGCCATCGTCGAGGCGATGTGGGCGTGGTGGTGCTGGACACGGACGACGGTCCGGCCGGCCGCGTTCCGCTCGGCCCAGCGCGCGGAGCGGTACCCGGGATGCCGGTCGGCGACCAGTCTCCCCGGCCGTACACCGGTGATGAACTCCATTTGTTCCACGGCGCCTTCGAAGGCGTGCTGGGTTTCGAGGCCGTCCATGTCGCCGATGTGCGCCGACAGCCAGGCCATGCGCCCCTCTCCCAGGCAGAAGGCGTTCTTCAGGTCGCCTCCGACGGCGAGTGCGGGACGTACGGGCACGGGAAGCGCCACCGGCAGCGGGGCGTAGCCGCGCGAGCGCCGGAGCACCAGGGGCTGTCCGTCGCAGACACGGACCACGGAGTCGTCGCAGGGGACGTTGATCGGCCTGTCGTGCGTCAGCCAGGCGTCGGCCAGCTGCGCCAGTCGCTCCATGGCCTCGGCGTCGTCGGTGACGATCGGCTCGCCGGAGAGGTTTCCGCTGGTCATGACGAGCAGGCGGGGGCCGTCCGGGTCGCCGGGCAGGCCGAGCAGCAGGTGGTGCAGGGGTGTGTACGGCAGCATCACGCCGAGATCGGGGCTGCCGGGGGCGACGGCCTCGGCGGGGCGCACCGACCCTGCCGGATACGCCGGTGCGGGGCGGCGGCGCAGCAGGACGACGGGGCGGACCGCGCCTTCGAGCAGACCGCGCTCATGCGGGCCCAGCCGGACGAGGTGCTCGACCTCGGCCGCGCTCTTGGCCATGACGGCGAACGGCTTGTCGCCCCGTGCCTTGCGCTGCCGCAGGAGGGTGACCGCGGCCTCGTCGGTGGCGTCGCAGGCGAGGTGGTAGCCGCCGAGTCCCTTCACGGCGAGGATCGCGCCGCGCGCGAGGAGGGCGCGGGCCTCGGCGACCGCGTCCGTCGCCGTGCTGTCGGTCCCTGGAACCACCAGCCGCAGCCGGGGCCCGCAGGCCGGGCAGGCGACCGGCTGCGCGTGGAAGCGCCGGTCGGCCGGATCGCCGTACTCGCGGGCGCAGTCGGGGCACATCGGGAAGCGGGCCATCGTGGTGTTCGCCCGGTCGTAGGGCACACCGGTGACGATCGTGAAGCGCGGCCCGCAGTGGGTGCAGTTGACGAACGGGTGGCGGTGGCGCCGGTCGGCCGGATCGGCCAGCTCGGCGAGGCAGTCGGCGCAGGTGGCGGTGTCGGGCGAGACCAGGGTGCGCGCCGGGCCGCCGGCGCGGGAGGCGAGGATGGTGAAGGCCCCGCCCCCGGTCGCGGGCACCTCCCGGTGGTGGACGGACTCCACCCGGGCCAGCGGTGGCGCCTGGAGCGCGATCCGGTCGCAGAAGCGGGTCACGGCCGCGGCACTGCCCTCGACCTCGACGACGACTCCCTCGGGGGTGTTGGTCACATGCCCGGTCAGGGCGAGTTCGTTGGCCAGGCCGTAGACGTACGGCCGGAAGCCCACGCCCTGCACCACGCCCCGTACGACGACCCGTCGGCGGTGCGGCGGATCCTGCGGGCCGGCGGCCGGCCGGGCCGGTGCGCTCACGAGCGGGTCGGGGCCGGGGCGAGGGCGTCGGCCACGCCCGGGTGCGGGTGTGCGTGCGCGTCCTGGTGCGCGTGGCCGTGCTGCGGGTGGCGGGCCATGACCGGTGTGTGCGGGGGCGCGCCCTGCGCGGCGGCGAGCGCCCGGTCGAGCAGAACGCCGCCGCCCTCGCCCCGGCGCGCCGAGGTCAGCACGATCTCCACACCCGGGTTGACCTGCTCCACGTTCGCGCGGAAGGCGTCCTCGTCGAACTCCACCGCCTCGGCGATGTCGGTCTTCGTCACCACCACCAGGTGGGCCAGGCCGAAGGCGGTGGGGTACTTGAGGGGCTTGTCCTCGCCCTCGGTCACGGAGGCGAGGACGACCCGGAGGGTCTCGCCGAGGTCGTAGGAGGCGGGGCAGACCAGGTTGCCGACGTTCTCCACGAACAGCAGCCGGGTGCCGAGGGGCAGCCAGCCGTCCAGGTGTCCGGCGAGCATCGCCGCCTCCAGATGGCACAGTCCGTCGGTGAGCACCTGCTTGACCGGGACGCCGGAGCGCGCGAGGCGTGCGGCGTCGTTCTCGGTGGCGAGGTCGGCGGTGAGCGCGGCGACGGGAACGGACCGCTCGCGGGCTAGGACCAGTTCGCGTTCCAGCAGCGCGGTCTTGCCGCTGCCCGGGCTGGAGAGGAGATTGACGACGGTGGTACCCCGGGCCGCGAGGTGGCTGCGCAGAAGTCCGGCGCTGGCGTCGTTCTTGGCGAGCACGGCCTGTTGCAGGTCGACGACACGGCACATGGTTCAGCTCTCCTCGGAGATCGGTTCGCGGGCGGCCGGGTCGCCGCTCTCCCACCGCACGTCGGTGATCTGCAGCTCCCGGCCCGCGAGCAGTTCGACGGCCGACCCGTCGCAGCCGGGGCAGTTCAGCCGGGGCGGCATGCCGACGGCCCACTCGCGCGCACAGGGCGTGCAGCGGGCCCGGCCGGGCACCTCTTCCGTGACCAGTTCGGCGCCCTCCAGCAGGGTGCCGGCGCAGGCGAGTTCGAAGCAGAAGGTGAGGGAGTCGGGTACGACACCGGCGAGTTCGCCCACCTTCAGCCGTACCGATCGCACGGCGGTGACACCTGTGTGCTGCGCGGCGGCCGTTTCCACCTGGTCGATCACGGCCAGCGCGATGGACATCTCGTGCATAGGTCCTCGTCCTCCCAGGGCCGGCCCTCATTCAAGGCGAGGGCTCCTGGTGCGAGGGCCCGGCACGCCGTGCCCGCGGCGGCGGGTACGCCGTTCGACGCAAGGCGGCGGCGTACCGGGGCGGACGGTCACCCGTGCCGGACGGCGTGCCGGGGCGGTGTGTCACATGCGCTGGATGCGGAAATAGCGGCGGACGTCGGGAAGCACCTGCGAGACGACCGCGGCGACGGCGGCCAGGGCGGCACCGGCGGCACCGGCGGCGATGATCTTCTTCATGCCTTGTCTCCTCCTGTGGAAGTGTCGGCGGCGGGGATGCGCGCCAGGTCGGGGGCGTTGTCCCGGAGCAGTTCCTCGACGAGCCGGACGGCCTCGGGGACGGCGTCGGACACCGGTCGGCTGAGGCCGATGCCCTCGTCGACCGAGGCGGGTTCGCATCCGACGATCAGTACGCGTCGCGGCCGCTGTCCGCCGGTGCCGGCGCAGAGCGTGTCCAGCAGCGCCAGTACGGCGTCGGGGGTCATGCGGTGGCCGTCGATCGCGGGGGTGGTTCCGGCGCCGCCCGGACCGTCGTACTCGATGACGTACAGGGTGCCGGGGGTCCCGCCGCGCTCCGTGGCGTCGAGCAGGACGAGGATGTCGTAGCCGTCCAGCAGTTGGTAGGCGAGGTGCACACCGCGTACGCCGACGTCCACGACCTCGGCGTGGTCCGGCAGGTCGCGGGCGGCGAGGAGACGGGCGGTCTCCACTCCGAAGGCGTCGTCGCCGAGGAAGATGTTGCCGATGCCGGCGACGAGCGTTCTGGCACGGCTCATGCGTCGCCCTCCAGCGGTACGAGTTCGTCGGGCTGGAAGTACAGGTAGCGGCCCTGCTCCCGGCGGATGTCGACGCCGGGGTCGCCGTCGACCGTGACCGCGAGGTGCACCGCGCCGTCGACGTCGTGCAGCACCGCCTCCACGGTGGCGGCGCGGCCCTGGAGAAACAGGTCCTGGGCGTCCGTGTGCCGCAGTCCCGGCCGCAGTTCGACGCGGCTGCCCGCTCCGAGGGTCCGGCCGCCGACGACGACCCGGTCGTGCGCCGGGTCGAACCCGGCGTCGCTCGCCGGGTCCCACCAGGGGGTGTCGGGGCGCTGCACGCCGTTCTCGTCGGGGAACCCGCCGTCGGCCTCACCGGTGATCTCCCGCAGACCGCGCACCGCGCCGTGCAGGCGTTCCAGCACCTCCGCGGGCATCGAGTCCGCGAGGTCGATGACCGCGGCCGCGCGGGCGTCGGTGCCGCGGGCCTCGCGTTTCTCCTCGTCGGTGAGGGCGGCCGTGCGCAGCGCGAGGATCTCGTCGATCTCGGTGGCGTCGTAGAGGGCGCCGGGGCTCTCGGGGGCGATGGCGGGGTGGTCCTCCAGGATGATCGGCGAGGAGAGTACGAGGTCACCGCGTCCGGGCTCGCCGGCGAGGACCGGCCAGGTGTGCAGGTTGCGGCAGGCGGCGACCGCGCCCTTGGCCCACTCGGGCGGGTCGGTCATCGACAGGAACGAACCGGCGCTGAGGGCCATGAGGAGGTGGGTGGCGACCAGGCAGTGCGGCAGGGCTGCCTCCCGGCCGTCGCCCCGCTCCCCGCTCGGGGTCCAGTCGCTGGTGTTCTCGACGACCGCGGTCAGCCGCGATGTGCGGTAGGGGCCGTCGAGTTCGCGGGCGGACAGGGTGACCCTGCCGCTGGTCCGCTCGCACTGGCGCAGCAGTCGTCCGACGGTGCGTCCGGCGGCGTCCAGGACCGGTTCGGTGTCCTCCCGCGCGGGGAGCGTGAACGGGCGGGTGACACCGTCGCCGAGCAGTTCGGCCACGGGCACGACGAGCTCGACGCGCTCCTCGGTGCCCTCGTCCCAGGGCATCAGCACCCGGTCGTCCAGGTGGAGTTCGGGAACGGTGTCGAAACCGCCGTCCGGGCGCGCCTGTTGCACCGTGCGCCGGCGGGCGCGCAGGAAACGGACCTCGACCGAGAGGATCGCGCCCTGCTTCGGTTCCATCAGGCATTCGGTGTGCTGGAAGTCGTGTTCGTCGTGCTCGGCGCCCCAGGCGGGCGGCACGAGCACGCCGAACTGCCAGCGCAGCCGGTTCTTCGCGGCCGAGGCGCGGTAGGGGTAGAGGACATAGCCCTCGAAGAGGACGGCGTCGGCGACCTGCCGGGCGAGGGCGAGGCGCTCCTCGGTCTCGGGCGCGAAGGCGGTCGCGGTCACGGGTGGGTCCTTCCGGTGGTGCCGGTGAGGGCGCGCAGCGGGTCGTTCGCGGGCACGTCCGTGGCGGCGCCGCCGTCGAGCAGCGCCCGGAGGGTGGCCTCCCAGGAGGGCAGGGCGTGCCGGGAGCGGTAGGCGAGGAGGGCGTCCATGGTGTCGCGTGGAAGCCGGATCCAGCCGCAGCCGGGGAAGTGCTGCTCGACCATCTCCCGCCAGGTGGCGACGGGCATCCGGCAGGTGGCCTCGCGGTCCCAGGGGACGGGTTCCACCTGGAAGCCGCCGGATCCGGTGAACGCCGTACCGGAGAACAGCATCAGCAGCGGGACCTCACCGTCGGTGAGGGCGTCCAGGTAGCGGGTCGCGGCGATGTCCAGGTCGTAGGTGCAGGGGACGACGAGGTCGGTCTCGGTCTCGCCCGTGAACGCGGAGACCATCAGCGGGACTTGCGCGAACTGCACCGGATGGAGGGTGCTGCCCCAGCGGGAGCGTTCGCCGAAGAGGTCGGTGAGCCCGTCGGCCTCGGCGGCCGCGTAGCCGCGGCGGGCGGGTTCGATGCGCAGCTGGCAGCGCAGCGCCAGGGCGTGCACGGGGGTGTCGCCGGAGGCGGTGACGCGCAGCCGGAAGACGAGGGTGGGTCCGGCCGCGTACTGGTCGGCGCGGACGCCGGTGCAGGCGAAGGAGAACTCGGTCATGGCCGCTCCGTCTCCTTCAGGGGCCGTGCCCGGCGCCGGACGTCCGCGAAGCAGGCGTCGAGTGCGGCCCGCGCCTCGGCGCCGCCGTCGAAGCCCTGCCACAACAGGCGCATCCGGCCGACGAGTTCGTAGCAGACGTCGATCGGGACGAGGTGGCACTCGCAGCTGTCGCCGGTGCGGCGCAGCAGGAGTGCCTCCACGTCGGGTTCGAGGAGCTCGGCGAGCCGGGTGCCGCCGAGGACCTCGTCGAAGGCGGCGGCTTCGAGTTCGCTCTCGGTGGCGCCCGCGGGGCTCGGATAGAGCGCGACGAGCCGGTCGAGCGCGGCGTTGCGGAAGAAGAAGGCCACGCCGACCGGGATCTGCAACGTCTCCCAGGCCCGGGGGTCGAGCCGGTGGCCGGGGTCGGTGAGGTAGCGGGTCGGGACCGCGCGGAAGCGGCCCGCGGCGGAGCCCGGCTGTTCCATGAGCACCGCGCAGGCGGCGCAGGCGCAGACGAGGGCGCGCTGTTCGGTGTCGACCAGGTGGCGGTGGTCCTCGGGCACCTCGGTCGCGCACAGTTCACAGACCTCGGGGCGCGGGGGGCGTTCGCCGAGGAATCTGCGCAGGCCGGCGGCGGGCGCGGTCATCGGGCCCCCGTCGGTGCCGCGCCGATCTGCAGGAACGTGGGCCCGGCGGGCGCGGTCTCGATGTCGACGGCCCCGACCTCCGGGGCGAAGCAGGCGAGAGCGGCCTCGACCGCCTCCCGGGCCCCGTCCGCCCCGGATCCGCAGCCGCAGCCGCCGCTCGCGGCAGCCGCCCGCAGCCTCAACAGGCCGGTGTCCTGGTCGAATCCCAGGACCTCCAGGTCCTGGCCCGGCACGCTGTCGAGGGCGCGGCGGATGCGGGTGTCGCGGTCCTCGGGGTGCAGATCGTGCAGGACGAGCAGGCTCGCGACGAGTTCGTCGCCGAGGAGCCGTGCCGCCGGTTCGCCGGGGGCGGTGAGGGTCGCGGACAGCAGCTGGAGGATGCGGGCGAGTCCGGAGCCGTAGAAGTCCATGAGGGACCGGACGAGTTCCTCGGCCGCGGTGGCGGTGGCCAGGTCGCCGCCGGCGGCCAGCCGGTCGAGGATCTCCTCGACCCGGCGGCCGGTCTCCTGCGCGGTCATGGCCCGGGGTGTCGTCGGCGCGCTCATCCGCCCAGTCCGCTCAGGCCGGTGGGCACGTGCAGGGTCTTCACGGTCTTGCCGCCGCCGACGTACATGTGGACGCCGCAGGGCAGACAGGGGTCGAAGCTGCGGACGGTGCGCATGATGTCGATGCCCTTGAAGTTCTCCGGGGAGTTCTCCTCGAAGATCGGGGTGTTCTGCACGGCGTCCTCGTAGGGGCCCGGGGTGCCGTAGGAGTCGCGGACGCTGGCGTTCCACGGGGTGGGCGGGTACGGGTGGTAGTTGGCGATCTTGCCGTCGCGGATCACCATGTGGTGGGAGAGGACACCACGCACGGCCTCGGTGAAGCCGCAGCCGATGCTCTCGTCGGGGACCTCGAACTTCTCCCAGGTCTGGGTGCGTCCGGCGCGGACCTCCTCAAGTCCCTTCTCCGCGCAGTGCAGGGCGACGGCGGCGGAGTACGCCTGGAAGTAGGTGCGCGCGCGGTTGCGTTCCAGCGCGTTGCTCCACTGCGGGATCTTCCACTCGAAGGTGGTCTCCGGCTTGGTCATCGTGCGCGGCAAGTTGATGACCACGCTGTGGCCGGTGGCCTTGACGTAGCCGATGTCGACGAGCCCGGACAGGGCGGTGGACCACAGGCGGGCGATGGGGCCGCCGCCGGTGTCCAGGGCGAGGTGCTCCTTGCCGTCGAACCAGCGCGGGGACATCACCCAGCTGTACTTGTCGTCGAAGTTCCGCTTCTGCGGGGCGGGGATGGTGTGCTGGTTCCACGGGTGGCGCGGGTCGACGGGGTTGCCGAGCGGGTCGTGGGTGACGAACTGCTCCTGGCCCTCCCAGTCCTCGTAGTAGGAGCTGCCCAGCAGGATGCGGATGCCGAGGTTGATCTGCGTGAGGTCGTTGGTGACGAGCTTGCCGTCCACGATGATGCCCGGGGTGACGAACATGCGCCGCCCCCAGTCCGTCATGTTGGCGTAGGTGAAGTCGCAGTACTCGGGGTCGTTGAGGGCGCCCCAGCAGCCGAGCAGGACGCGGCGGCGGCCGACCTCCTCGTAGCCGGGCAGGGCCTCGTAGAAGAAGTCGAACAGGTCGTCGTGCAGGGGCACGACCCGCTTCATGAACTCCACGTAGCGCATCAGGCGGCTCATGTAGTCCGTGAACAGCTGCACGGAGGCGACCGTGCCGACGCCGCCCGGGTAGAGCGTGGAGGGGTGCACATGGCGCCCCTCCATCAGGCAGAACATCTCCCGTGTGTAGCGGCTGACTTGGAGGGCCTCGCGGTAGAACTCGCCCTCCAGCGGGTTCAGCGAGCGCATGATGTCGGCGATCGTGCGGTAGCCGTGCTCGGCGGCGTGCGGGGCCTCGGTGCGCTCGGCGAGTTCGAGGACGCCGGGGTTGGTCTCCTTGACCATCTTCTCGCAGTAGTCGACCCCGACCAGGTTCTCCTGGAAGATGTTGTGGTCGAACATGTACTCCGCGGACTCGCCGAGGTTGAGGATCCACTCACCGAGGTGCGGGGGCTTCACGCCGTACGCCATGTTCTGCGCGTACACCGAGCACGTGGCGTGGTTGTCGCCGCAGATGCCGCAGATGCGGCTGGTGATGAAGTGTGCGTCGCGAGGGTCCTTGCCGCGCATGAAGACGCTGTAGCCGCGGAAGACCGACGAGGTGCTGTAGCACTCGGCGACCCTCTTCTGCTTGAAGTCGATCTTCGTGTGGATGCCCAGGCTGCCGACGATCCGGGTGATCGGATCCCAGGACATCTCCACCAGACCTGTGCCGTCTCCGGCCGCCTTCGTCCTTGCCATGGTCGTTGCCGTGCCCTTCGTTGCGCGGGAGGTTCGGGTGTGGGGGTGCACGAAGCAGAAGCGGGTCACTCCTGGTCAGCTGTGCGGGTCACGCGTGATCAGCTGGGGGGATGTCACCAGGGCGGCCGGTAGCCGGTGGTGATCCGCTCTCCGGTGTGGCGCCACTTGGGCTCCTTGTCCACCGTCCGGGCCGTGATGGTCCGCAGTCTGCGGACCACGGAGCCGTAGATGGAGCTGCCGGTGCTGGACAGCCTGGCGCCGGGGGGTTCGTCCATGAACGGCATGAACTTGTCGGGGAAGCCGGGCATCGTGCAGGCGATGCAGATGCCGCCTACGTTCGGGCAGCCGCCGATGCCGTTCATCCAGCCGCGCTTGGGGACGTTGCACTTCACCACCGGGCCCCAACAGCCGATCTTCACCAGGCACTTCGGGGAGTCGTAGGTCTCCGCGAACTGGCCCTGCTCGTAGTAGCCGGCCCGGTCGCAGCCCTCGTGCACGGTGGCACCGAACAGCCAGGCCGGGCGCAGCTTGTCGTCCAGCGGGATCATCGGGGCGGCGCCGGTCGCCTGGTAGAGCAGATAGGTGAGGGTCTCGGCGAAGTTGTCGGGCTGGATCGGGCAGCCGGGCACACAGACGATCGGGATGCCGGCCTTGGACTTCCAGTCCCAGCCGAGATAGTCGGGCACACCCATCGCGCCGGTCGGGTTGCCGGCCATCGCGTGGATGCCGCCGTACGTGGCGCAGGTGCCGATGGCGACCACGGCCAGGGCCTTCGGGGCGAGCCGGTCGATCCACTCGCTGGTGGTGATGGGCTGGCCGGTCTCGGGGTTGTCGCCGAAGCCGCACCAGTAGCCCTCGGGCTTGATCGCCTCGTTGGGGACGGACCCCTCGACGACCAGGACGAACGGGTCGATCTCGCCCCGCTCGCCCTTGAAGAACCACTCGATGAACGTGTCCGCGCCGCCGACCGGACCGCACTCGAAGTCGATGAGCGGCCAGTGCACCTGGATCTTCGGCAGGCCTGGCAGCACGCCGAGGACGATCTCCTCGATGCTCGGCTGCATGGCCGCGGTCAGCGCGACCGAGTCGCCGTCGCAGCTCAGGCCCGCGTTGATCCAGAGGATGTGGATGGTGGGCGTCTCGTCGGCGGGCGCGCCGGTGGTGTCCGTTGCGGATGCCGTGTCCTGCGTCGCCTCAGTCATGGGACCGCCTCCTGGGGAGGTATGGGATGAAGGCCTGCATTTCGGGCCGTCGTTTCTCTTCGTATCAGCCGTTCGGCCGCTCTGAGACATCGACGAGGGCCGTTCCGGTGACATGGGTCACAGAGGGGATGGAGTCGTTCGGCGCAACCGGAGGGCCGGTGAGGTGCTCGGGGGTGCCCCGTGGCCGCTCCTTGCGGACGAACGCCCGGCGCAGCGCGTGGTACGGGGCGCCGGGGTCCTCGAAGGTGCGGCGCATCCGGTCCAGCTCCCGCTCACGGAAGGCTGCCAGCGGGGCCACGGCCTCCTGCCGGTCGAGTTCCGCCTTCTTCGCGAGGACCCGGGGCGCCGTGGCCGGGTGGGACGCGAGCCGAGCCGCGAGGGCGCCGACCTCCCGCGCGAAGTCGGCGGGCCCGCAGTCGAGCACCCGGTCCGCGAGACCGAGGTTCAGGGCGCCGGCCGAGCTCACGGGCAGCGCCTCCCGCATCAGCCGTTCGGCCTCGGCGGCACCGGCCCTGCGGGGCAGGGTGTACGTCCAGTACTCGGAGCCGTACAGCCCCATCAGGCGGTAGTGGGGGTTCAGTACGGCCCCGGAGCGGCACCACACCTCGTCCGCCGCCAGGGCGAGCATCACCCCGCCCGCCGCCGCGTTGCCCCCGACGGCGGCGACCACCAGCCGGTCCGTCGTGGTCAGGACCGCCTCGACGAGGTCGTCGATGGCGTTGATGTTCGCCCATGACTCGGCGGCGGGGTCGGCGGCGGCCTCGATGACGTTGAGGTGGATGCCGTTGGAGAAGAAGTCCCGCTCGCCGCCCAGCACCAGCACGGAGGTGGGTCGGGCGCACGCCGCGCGGTAGGCGTCCAGGAGCCGCCGGCACTGTCCGGTGCTCATGGCCCCGCCCGGGAAGGAGAACGACAGGAAGCCCGCGTCGCCCTCCTCCCGGTAACGGATGTCCGTCCAGGTGCCGTCGCGTCCGTCGGGCAGCGCGGGCGGGGTGAGCTCGGGCAGGGCCGGCAGCCGGTCGCCGAGGGCCCGCGCGGCGGGGAGCTTGAAGGTGGGCGGCTGTCCGGGCAGGCGTCGCGGGCGCAGTTCGGGGATCCACACGGCACCGTCGGTGGTGGCGCGGCAGATCGCCCCCGTCCGGGTGGCCAGCAGTTCGCCCGGCCGGCCGCGCAGCGCGCTCTCGGCGTGACCGCCGTGCAGGTACCACTCCCCGCCCAGCAGTTCGTCCAGCACACCGGGCTGCGACTCGGCCGCCCGCAGCTTGCGGACGACGGTCTCGGTGGAGTCCGCGTCCCAGTGGATCCGCCGGACGCTCTGGTCGAGATACGGCCTGACCCGCGGGGCGGCCCCGGCCAGGCCCTCCTCGTCCTGCCGGAGCGGGACGTGGGTGCCGCTCGCGAAGCGCTCCACGGCGAGCAGGACGGCGGTGAGCGCCGCGTCGGCGACCTCACCCCGGTACAGATCGCTCTTGGCCACGGGCGGGACCGGGTACAGCACCGAGGCCCACACGTCCCCCGCGTCCATCTCCGCGTCGGCCTGCAGGACCGTCACGCCCCACCGGGTTACGCCCTCGTGGATCGCCCAGTCCAGGGAGGACGGGCCCCGGTCACCCACCGGCCCCGGATGGACGACCAGGCAGGTGTACGCCGACCACACCTCCTCGGGGATCACCGTCTTCAGCATCGGCGCGACGACGATCTCCGGATCGTGCCGCCGCACGGCCTGCGGCAGTGAGCTGTCCGGGAGGGCGAGTTCGACGGCGACCTTGTGGCCGCGGTCGCGCAGTTCGGCGTGGACTCGCTGGGTGAGGCTGTTGAACGCGCTGGCCACGAGCAGGATGCGCACGGCTGCCTCCGGGCTGGTGGACGGCGGCCGGGCTTTGACCGCCGACCGCGATCCTGGGGCAGGACGGCCCTTCGTGCGCGGAGCCGGACGGCAGGGTCATCCGAAAGCGGGGCCCGATCCGCCGACCGGCCTCACGGGGTGCCGGTGATGCGCTTCCACAGGGAGCGAGTGGCGCCGAAACCCGTCTCGTGCGTCCAGACATGGGCGCACCCGCTGCACTGGAGGTGCAGCAGACTGCCCGTGTTGGAGAGCAGATAGCGCCAGTGCCGCGAGCAACTGCGCTGCTGCGCGCAGTCTCCGCAGCCCTGGTGGTCGTCGCAGTTCGGGCAGGCGACCCAGGCGCGGCGGCCGATGTCCGCCTGCGGGTCAAGGGGCAGCATGGCCGCCCCCTCGGGGTGGCAGCACACCGGCCTCGACGAGTTCGTCGTACACACGCTGCTGGTCCGCGTCGAGGCCGGAGTACAGCAGGTCGTACGCCTCTTCCTCACCGCGCAGCGCGGCGCCCGGGTCCCAGTCGGGACCGAGGGCGTCCAGGACGTGTGCGCGCCGGAGCATTTCGTGGGCCGTGAGGTCTACGGCGAACTCGACGGCAGCGGGGTCATGGGAGGACATGCGGTCGAACGTAGGTAGCCCTTTCCGTCCTGGGCAAGAGCGGGTGGGAGAAGTCACAGTGGGCCGGGGGGCCGCCGGGGGGCGTCGCGGACGTCAGGGGCCGGGTGGGCGCAGGCCGGACAGGACCAGGTCGACGGCCTGTCCGGCCCATCCGTGGTGGCCGCCGCGGCCGCCCAGGTAGTCGGCGTAGAACGGGCCGAGCAGGGCGGAGACGGCCGCCTCCGGGTCGGCGTCCTCGCGGATCTCGCCACGCTCCCGGGCCCCTTCGAGGATCTCCCGCAGAAGGGCCCGGCGGGGCAGGACCGTGCGTTCGCGCAGCAGGGCGAGCAGGTCGGGGGTGTGGGCCTCCTCGGCCAGGCAGGTGCCGATCAGGGCCATGCCGCGCACCCTGCGGATCGTCTCGGCGAAGTCCTCCAGGACGGCCACCAGGTCCGTGCGCGTGTCGCCGCTCGCGGGCGGGGCGTGCACCATGCGCATGGCTTCCAGGGCCGCGGTGACCAGGTCCGCCTTGGTCTTCCAGCGCAGATGGATGGTCGACTTGCTGACCTGCGCGGCCGCGGCCACCTGGCTCAGGCTCATCCGGGTGTACCCGTGGGAGGCCAGGAGTTCGAGCGCGGCCTGCAGGATCGCCGCGTCCTTCTCGGCGGAACGGGGCCGTCCCGCGCTCCTGACGGTGTTTGTCTCGCGCATCGTCGCAGGATAGAGGGTTACCGCACCGAGCGGTTCGGTACGGGTTCGGCGCCATGGCCGGCCGCACCGCCCGCGCGGTGCTCGGTCAGGCGTCGGTCCGGGCGCCCTGGATGTGGAAGTTGAACTCGGCGTGGCCGAACGCTCCGTACAGGCGCAGCCAGACGGGCAGCAGCATCTCGGCGCCGCGCGCGGTGCTGATGTCGCCGAGGTCGATCACGCTCGCCTCGGGCCAGCCGAACTCGGCGAGCAGTTCGGTGACGTGCTTCTTGGCGCCGGCGTTGTCGCCGGAGACGAAGACGTTGTGCGGTCCGGCCACGCGGGACGGCTCCACCATGATCGCGGCGTTCATGGTGTTGAGCGTCTTGACGACCTTCGCCCCGGGGAAGGCGCGCTGGATCTGCTCGCCGAGGCTGTCGGTGTTCACCGGGTTCAGCGACGGCGGCATGCCCTGGGAGAAGTCCAGCGGATTGGCGACGTCCAGCAGGACCTTCCCCGCCAGGTTGTCGCCGCCCGCGGCTTCGAGGGCCTGGAGCGAGGCGGTGCCGGAGGTGGTGTTCAGCACCGCCTCACCGAAAGCGGCCGCCTCCGCGAAGTCCAGCAGCCGCACCCGGTCGTGCTCGGCCAGCCACTGGGCGAAGGGCGGGTTTCCGAAGGTGTCGGGGTCGGTCCGGGCGAGGGTGGCCTCGGCGTCCCGGGTCCCGACGACCACCTCGTGCCCCAGAGAGTCGAGCTTGGCGGCGAGGGTCCGGCCGACGCTTCCGGTGCCGAGTACTGCGTAACGCATGGGAGTCCCTTTCGGAGAGTGGGGCGCCTGGCTCGGTCCTGGGCGTGGCGCCTTCACTTCGATAAAACTAAACCGAGCGGTTCGGTATTTCAAGAAGATCGCGCGAGTCGTGGGGCGGGGCGTGGCGTGGCGTGGTGGCCGGTGGGTGGCGCCGGTGGGGTTCGTCGCTCTGGCCGCCCGCGCCCGGACGGGGGCGCCGCGCTGGCCGCCCGCCCCCGGACGGAGGGCGTCGCGGCCGGGCAGGCGTGGACGCGGGTCACCGCGGCTCGTCGGCCGCGGCCCGAGATGCCCTCGGGCGGGGCGGCCGCCGCGGCCGACGAGCCTGGACGCCGGTCACCGCCGCTCGTCAGCCGCGCACCGACGGGGGCGTGCCGAGACCCGCCCGTGCCGTCGGAAGGCCACGACGCCACCCGCCCACGGACGATTCCGCAACGGCCGAACGAGCCTGGACACACGCCCCTCACCGCCACTCGCCAGCCACAGACCGCCCACGCCACCAGGCAAAGGGGCACGGCGGCCGGACGAGCCTGGACACACGCCCCTCACCGCCACTCGCCAGCCACAGACCGCCCACGCCACCAGGCGAAAGGGCACGGCGGCCGGACGAGCCTGCACGCCGGTCACCGCCGCTCGTCGCCCGCACGCCGACGGTTGCGCGCCGTGGCCCACGCCCGTGCTGGCAGAAGGGCACGACGCCGCCCGCCCACCGTCGAACGGTTCCGGCACGGCCGGACGAACACCTGCCTGCCACCGCCAATCGTCAGCCGCACACCGACCGTGGCGCGCCACGGTCCGCCCCTGGCGCAGGGAGGGCACGACGCCGCCCGCTGACCGTCGGACGATTCCGGCACGGCCGGGGGCGAGCCTGGACCCGCGCCTGTCACCGCTGGTAGTCAGCCACAGGCCACCAGCCACACCGCCAGACGCGGGGCGCCGCAGCCGAGGAGCCTCGACGCCGGTCACCGCCGCTCGTCAGCCGCGCACCGACGGGGGCGCGCCGAGACCCGCCCGTGCCGCAGGGAGGGCCACGACGCTGCCCCCCACCCTCGGACGATTTCGACACGGCCCGGACGAGCCTGGACCCGCGCCTGTCACCGCCGCTCGCCAGCCGCAGGCCACCCACGTGCCAGCCGCAGGCCGCTCACGTCGCCGGACGGGGGCGTCGCGGCCGGGCGAGTGTGAACGCGCACCCCTCGTCGTCGGGTGTCAGCCGTGGGTCGACGTGCCGTCGGACGACATCCGTTCCAGCCGGGAACGGCCCTCCGTGACCTGGGCCAGAGCCTCGCGCAGACGGCCAAGCTCGGACTCGCGCTGGGCGCGCTCGGCCGCGCTGTCCGCCGCGGCACGGCTGATCAGCTGCTCCTCCTCGTCGATCAGCGCGCTCACCGAGGCCAGCACCACGGCCCGGACGTCGTCGAACGCGGAGTGCACCTGGTCGGTCAGCCGCGGCAGTGCGGCGGCGGGAGGTCCGCGAGCCAGGCGTCCGCCGCGTCGAGGGTGGAGCGCTTGATACGGGCCTCCAGCCGGTGACTGCCGGCGCCCGCTCCCGCGACGACCGCGGCGGCCGCGACCGCCGGCAGGAACAACGGCGCCACCCCCACCAGGCCGATCAGCAGCGCCGTGGCCGTGGTCCCCGCGGCCACCCCCCGCCAGCCCGCGACCCCGCCGGCGAGCCCGACGCCCAGCCCGCCGAGCGTGAACCCGGCGGTCGCCGCGAGCATGCGGTGCCGCACGGGCGTGATCCGGTCGCTCGGCAGTTCCTCCCAGCCCAGGCGCAGCCGGACGGCCGTGAGCTCCTGGCTCAGTGCGCCGAGCTCGTCGTCGAGCCCCTCGGACAGTTCCGCGAGCAGGGGGTTCAGGTGTTCCTGCGCGATCACCTCGCACCAGGCGTCGAGCCGGTGCACGACCAGCTCGCTGATCGCGGTGTTCAGCGTCTCGCTGGCGCGTTTGGCCTGGAGCACCCCTGTCAGACGTCCCAGGCGGAGGTCCAGGGAGTCGACGCGTGCGGGCAGTTCCCTCCTGAGCTCGTCGATCTCCCGCAGGAGGCTGACGGCGAGGGCGTGCACGGCTCGCTCCGCGTACTCGCGGAAGGTGTCGTCCAGAACCGTCACCCGCCCGCGGATCGCGTGCAGCGCCGCGACCGGATCGGGGCCGCCGTCCACGTGCCGCGCGTCGGCCGGTGTCACGGCGCGTACCCGCCCGCGCAGTTGCTCCTCCAGCTCGCCCGCGCACAGGAGCGCCTCACGGACGTAGGGGTCGAGATGCAGGTCCTGCCGTTCGTTCACCAGGAAGTCCGCGAGACGGGCCTCCAGCGCCGGGAGGCCCGAGGCGTCGATCTCCTCCTGGTCCGCCGAGCGGCGTCCCCGGCGCGCCCGTTCCACGTCCACGACGAAGAGGTCGTGCTCCGCCAGGTCCTGGCCGTCGTACCGCGGTCCGCCCAGATGCCCGTGCACATACCGGTTCCACACATACCCGGGCAGTTCCGCGCCGGCCCTGCCGTCGATGTCGTTGATCACCGTGAACACATGGAGGCCGCTTCTGGTCAGCGCGTCGATCTGGGCCAGTTCATCGGTGCCCATCAGGGCTTCCGAGCGGTAGACGGCGATCACCGCGTCGCAGAACTCGCTGGCGCCGCGCGTCACTCTGGTCCGCAGTTCGTCCTCGTCGAGTCCCGGGGTGTCGAGCAGGACCACACCCGCCTCGCACAGCGTGGCCGGGTAGCCGATCTGGAACTCCCGGACGCCCGCGCTCTCCCCCGACCTGCCCCGGCCTGCTGTTCAGCAGGGTCGACTCGTTCCAGTAGCGCTCCCAGTCCCACGGCTCCCGGCGGCCGTTGACATGGACGGCCTCGACAACGGGTTCCGAGTTGTACGAGACGGTGGTGATGACCGGCGTGGACGGGTAGTAGCCCGTCACCAGAGGGCCCTGGTCGGCAGGTGTGTCCACCGGGTGGGTGCGCTCGCCGAGCAGGGCGTTGAGCAGGGTCGACTTGCCGTTGTTGAAGCGCCCGACGACCGCCAGGGTGAGGGTGTCCTCGGTCAGTCCGTGCGCCGTGCGCAGGCCGCGACCACCCAGGCACGCCGGTGTGCCGCGGGCATCCTCTGGTGCCAGGGGAGGGTCGCCGCGTCACCGGAATGGCAGAGATCCAGCAGGAACAAGGTCAGCGGACGGTCCTGGTCGGGGGCTCGCGCCGTTCGTCACCCGGGCGGCGATCCCGGCCCGTCGCGCCGCGAGCGACACACCCGCGGACCTCGCACAGCGGTCCGCGCCGACGCCTGACTGAACGCGGCTGACGCACGGCCATGAGGTGGCCTTCCAGCCGATAGGGGTGTGGGCGGAGTTCGGGATCGGCTCCGTGCGGGTCACGCCCCTGTCGGCCGGGCTGTCGGCGCCGACTCCGCCTCCGGTGGCGACCCAGCCCCAGGACGGTCGATCTTCGCCGCGCCGGCCGTGAAGTACCTGGTCCTGACCGTGTGGGGGGATCGCCGGGAAGGAAGCCGGTCCGTGAAGTGTCCCGGATCCGACGCCCTGGCGCATCGGGGCCGGCACGGGAGTCACGCTCCGTGCCGGCACGGATGCCCGCGGCGGCACCGCGCCTCTACCGTCGGTCCCACGTTCCGAAGACGGGCCGATCCGGCTCGTCACGGTCTCGAAGGGGGAACGACGTCATGCGCGTCGTCAAGCGTTCATCGTCGGATCCACATCCGCGCTCGACTTCCCGTCCGCGCCGGCCGTTCGTGCGGCGGGCCGCCCGGCTTCTGGCCGTCGCGGGCATCGTCGCCGCCGGGCTCGCGGCGCCCGCCTCCGCGCACGGCGACAGCGCGCCCGCCGGCCGCGGCGCGCCGCAGCCCAAGGCGGGCCGGCACTGCGTGGTGCACCTGTCCCGCGCGGACCAGGTGTCGTGCTTCAGCAGCTTCACCGCGGCCATCTCGTCGGCGACCGGCGGCAAGATCACCGACGCACCGGCCGACGCGCGGTCGGCCCTGAACGACCCGCGCTTCGCCGCACGGCTCGACGAGACCGCGGCCAAGCACCCCTCCTCCACCGCCTCGTCCACCCGGCCGACGGCGGCGCAGGGCAGCACCGTCATCGGCATCGAGTACTGGCACATCGGATGGGCCGGTTCGACCTATGTGCTCTCCGCCGACTACGGCTGCACCACGGCCCTCGACGGCCCGGAGTGGGAGTTCAGCTTCTGGCGCGCCCCGTGGAGCGACAACATCTCCTCGTTCCGCACCTACGCCAACTGCTACGCGGATCACTTCGACGGACCGTTCTACACCGGGGACCACACCGGCTACCAGTACGGCCAGTACTACATCGGCGAGTTCATGAACGACCGGACCTCGTCGATCCAGTGGAGCTGACCGCGCCGGACCGCTTCCCATGACGCGGGCGAGGCCCGTCCCCTCTCGGGGGACAGGCCTCGCCGTGTCTCGACGTGTCAGGGGTGGATGGTGAACGCGGTGTCGTCGACCATGAAGTAGGTCGGGGCGGCCAGGTCCTCGGTGCTCGTGAACTTCAGGGTGATGTACTGGCCGCCGACCGAGCTGAGGTCGATCGACTTCTGGACGTACCCGGAGCTCGCGTTGAGGTTGGAGTACGTCGCCAGTGTGGTGCCGTTGGCCTGGACGGTCAGCTTGTCGTAGGGGATCGTCTTGGTCGACTCGTTGGTGAGGATGCGAAGCCAGAAGGAGACCGTGGCCTTGCAGCCGTAGGGCACGTACACGGTCTGCGTCATCGTGTCGGTGGCGGTGGAGCCGTGACCGCCGAGCAGGGCCTTCCAGGTGCCGGTGCGCGCGGGCAGCCAGGAGTTGTCGTCACTGATCATGTAGGAGGAGCCGATCGTGCTCCAGACGGTCTTGCCGGACTCGAAGCCGGGGTTGCCGAGCAGTTGTGTCGTGGTGCAGTTGCCGGGCGTGTAGACGAGCCAGGAGAAGGTCACCACGTCGAGAGCGCCGGTGGAGTCCTTGACCGTGAGGGTGACGGTGGAGTTGCCGTTCGTGGTGGGTGTGCCGGTGATCTTGCCGGTGGACGCGTTGAGCGTCAGGCCGGCGGGCAGACCGGTGGCCGTGTAGTTCAGGGTGGCCCCGGCGTTGCTGGTGACGGCCTGGATCTGGAGGCTGACCGCCGCGGTGGTCGTCGAGACCTGGTCACCGGGGCTGGTCAGGGTCACGCCCTGGGTCATACGGGGGCCGACGTTGACGGCGGCCCAGGCGTTGCCCACGTTGTTGTAGACGACGCCGTTGGCACCGTACAGGTCGGCGGCGGCCTGAAGGGTGGCCGTCCGGGCGCCCGCGTAGTCGGTGGTCGACGTCATGTACGTCGTCAGCGCGCGGTACCAGACCTTCGCTGCGGCATCGCGGCCGATCGGGTTGACCGGCTTGCCGTCGGAGGTGGGCGAGTTGTAGTTGACGCCGTTGACGAGCTTGGCTCCGCTGCCCTCCGAGGCCAGGTAGAACCAGTGGTTGGCCGGGCCCGAGGAGTAGTGGACGTCGAGCTGGTACAGGTTCGTGTTCCAGTAGTCCGCGGAGTCCCCGTCCTTGGACGGCTTGTCCATGTAGCGCAGCGGTGTGCCGTCGCCGTTGAGGTTGATCTTCTCGCCCTCGAAGTAGTCACCCGGGTCGGACGGGTTGTTCGCCCAGAACTCCACCACGGCGCCGAAGATGTCGGACGTGGCCTCGTTCAGTCCGCCGGACTCTCCGCTGTAGCGCAGTCCCGCGGTGTTGGAGGTGACGCCGTGTGCCATCTCGTGGGCGGCCACGTCGATCGAGGTGAGCGGGTTGGTGTTGTAGTCCCCGTCACCGTAGGTCATGCAGAAGCAGTAGTCCCACCAGAAGGCGTTGGTGTACGTGTTCCCGTAGTGCACACGGCTGTAGGCGGAGACGCCGTCGTTCCGGATGCCGTTGCGGCCGTGGACGTTCTTGAAGTAGTCCCACGTCAGCTGGGCGCCGTAGTGCGCGTCCACTCCGGCGGTCTGGTTGTTGGAGGGCGAGCCGTCGCTCCAGACGTCGTCCGCGTCGGTGAACAGCGTGCCGGTGGCGTAGTCGTCGCTGACGTGGCCGAGGTCGGTGGTCCGGTTGCCCCCGCGGGTGTCGTCCTTGAGGAGGTAGTTGCCGGCGGATCCCGAAGTGCCGATGGTGACCTGGCCGTTGTACTGTCCGTGGCCCACACCGTTCTTGACTGCCTGGTACTCGAACAGCCTCTTGCCGGTCCCGGCGTCGGTGACGACGTGCAGCTCGGAGGGAGTGCCGTCGTGCTGGGTGCCGCCGACGACGCTTTCCCAGGCCAGGACCGGGGTGCGCGAGGCGGCCCAGACCACCTTGCGCACGGTGTCGGCCGTCGGGGCCTTCACCTTCTCGGCCTCGGCCCGGCCGACGGCGTAGTCCTTCGCGAACTGGGCCGACTTGACCGGGACGAGGGAGGTGACGTTGATCCTGGTCGCCCCGGTGGCCTTGCTGACGCCCTTCAGCGCACCGCCGGGAGCGGTGTGGGTGACCAGGTCACCGCCGAGAACGGGCAGGCCCGCGAAGGTGCGGTCGTAGCGGGTGTGCAGGGTGCCGTCGGTGTCCTTGAGGACGGACTTGGGGACCAGCGTCTCCTTGTCGCCGAGACCGAGGGCCTTGGCCGTGACCACGCGGTCCGCGCGGGCTTCGGCCAGGAGCGCGGCGCTCTGGGCGGGGGTCAGCCGGGCAGCCAGGGCTCCGGCTCGCGCCTTGGGGACGACGGCGGCGGACTGCGCCTCGGGGGTGGCGGAGCCGGTGGCGGCGGAGGGGCCTGCGGTGGCGCTGGCGGGGAGTGTGACGGCGAGCATCGCGGCGCCCGATATGAGGGCACCGACGGTTGCCGCCTGGCGGAGAGTACGTCTCAACGAGACTCCTGGCAGGGAGGTCGACGGGTCCGTCGGCCGGTACGGAACGGACGGACGGGGTTGGTCCGACCGCGGGGAACTGGTGGCACAGGAGTGCGTGTGCCTGCCGGACGCAGCGGCGGGATCGGCGTCCGTTCCCCTCGCTCTCCGACAGCACGGAACGCTGACATGTTTACGCGTACATGTCAGGCTCGGACTGTGACCTTGGCTGGAAGTCACGACCTTGGCGTCAGGGCATGGCGTGAAGTCGATTTCTTGTGGTGCCGGAGCCGCTGTCGAGACCGCGGACCTGCCCCTGCCGGGGCCGGGCCGGCGGGCAGAAGGCCGCGGTGACGGGTCGGCGGGCAGAAGGCCGCGGTGACGGGTCGGCGAAGCGCGCCGACCCGCCCGGCCCGAGGCGCCGCGCGACGCGGTCGCCGCGGGCCGACAACCCGGCCTCCGGCTCGGCGGAACGCTTCGTCACGGCGGATCAGGTCTTCGTCACGGGGGCCGGGCTATCGCCACGGGGGTCGGCCTTCGCCACGGCGGATCGGGTCTTCGCCACGGGGGTCGGCCTTCGCCACGGCGGATCGAGATGCAGCAAGTCGGATCGAGACGCGTCACCGCGGATCGAGACGCGTCGGGGCGGATCGGTAGCGCGACGTCGGGGCGGGTCTCGGGGTTCCGCGGCACGCGAGACACGTGCACGCCGAGGGCGGTGTCAGAACGCCCGGGCCTGGGCCCGGACAGGACACCGGAGCGGATCTCAGAACGCCAGAGCGGTCTCTGGGCGTCGGCCCGCCGGTCAGACCGGCGGGCCGGGGTCACCACTCGGCCTGGGAGCCGTCGCCGCGGCGCCTCACCGGGTCGTGCCGCCGAATGCCGGTCCCTGCGGCGGCCTTCCCGAAGTCCCGGGGCGCGAAAAAGATGAGGGTGCCCCGCAGCGCGCAACTGCCTCTGAAGGTATACGACTTGGTGGTGGCTCTGCGGGCGGCCGAGCCCTGTCGTGGCGCCGTCCCGGACGATCCCGTCAGCCTCGTCGCCGCCATGTTCGCGCCGGAGGGACTCCTCGACGACGCGGTCGCCGCGGGCCAGCTCACGCCCCGCGGCCCGGTAAGCCTTCGGGCCGGAGAGGGCGGGGCGCCGCGGGCCCGGAACCGCTCGGGCCCGCCCGCACTTTCGACGAGGCCGGGACGGGACGGGGCAGACAGGGAGGCCGCGGCGCGCCAGACCGGCATGGCCTCCGCCGTGCCCGGCACCACGTCGACCGGCACGTCGGCGCGCACCGCGGCCTGCGGACAGGCACGCGTGCGGCCGGCGGTTGTCAGCGCGTGGGCGGGGGTGCCGTGGACCGGCGCACCACCAGCGCAGGAGCCACCGTCGTCCACCGTGGGACGTCGGCCCGATGGGCGATCTCGTCGAGCAGCAGCCGCACACACTGCCGCCCCACCGCCTCGAAGTCCTGCCGCACCGTTGTCAGCGGGGGCGGGATGAACTCCGCCTCCGGGATGTCGTCGAACCCCGCCACACTCACCTCGTACGGCACCTCGCGCCCCGCCTCACGCAACGCTCGCAGCACCCCCAGCGCCATCTGGTCGTTCGCCGCGAACACCGCCGTCACATCGTCGCGCGACGCCAGCTCCAGCCCCGCCCAGTACCCCGACAGCGACGACCAGTCCCCGTACAGGACCGGTGGAGTCTCGGCGCCGGCCGCCGTCAGCGCGGCCTGCCACGCTTCGGCACGCCGATGTGCCGCATACGCGTCGCGTGGACCCGCCACATGCCACACCGTGCGATGCCCCAGGTCCAGCAGGTGTTCGACCACGCTTCGCGCGCCCAGGGCCTGGTCCACGTCCACCTGCGGATAGTGGTGACCCGTGGAGCCGTCGGCGACGACCACCGGCATCGACTGCGGCAGGCGCAACTGCGGCGTGTCCAGGATCTGCGACTCCACCACCACGACCCCGTCCACCGACTGCACGGCCAGATGCTCGAACGCCTTGCGCACCGCGGCCTCTGTCCGCGCTCGCGCCCCCATGAGGTTCACCGAGAACTCCGACGCACGCGCCGCGTCCGAGATCGCCGCGAAGGTCCGCGCGTTGCCGTACGCGCTGATGTCGAAGCTGATCACGCCCAGGGCCCTGAACCGCCCTGTGACCAGGGCACGGGCGGCCGTGTTCGGTCGATAGCCCAGCACCTTCATCGCCGACAGCACCCGCTCGCGCGTCGACGCGTCCACGTTCTGCCGGTCGTTCGCCACACGTGACACCGTCTGCGACGAAACACCCGCCAGCTTCGCCACGTCCGCCATGGAGGGCGGCTTCCCGCGCCGATTCGACGGGGGTGTTTTCTCTGCTTTTTCGGCGGCCATGGCACGACCTACTCAGACCGGGATCTCCAGGTGAAAACGGGCGCCGCTCCAGGGAATGTCGGCGCTGAAACCCTTTCGACCAACGGTAACAGCGGCTGCACGGAGCGCCAGGCGACGCACACGGCGGGCTCCGCCGGGAGTGGCGCGGCACACATCCCTTGACACGCTTCCGTCCGGCTTCCACACTCTCTCCAACCGCGTGGTGTTAACGCAAACACGAAGGGACGACACACCGGCGTAACACGCCGGCCACCACCGCTCCGGCCCGTCGAGGACTGGGTCGGCGGGGCCGATGCCACTGCCCGGCATCCCCCGTCGGCAGTAGCTGCCCACTCCTCGACACGTGTCCGGGGCCACGACGGCCCGACTCCCGCCTCGTCCGAAGCCGGGTGGATCGCCTCGTCGCCCTCCTCGTACCGCATGTCCGTACGCCCCCGTCATGGGTTCGTCCGGCTGGCGCGTGCGCATGCCAAGTCCGACCAGCAAGAGGTAAGTGCCATGTCTCGCAGAAGAACGCAGGTGTCAGCGGTCCTCGCCGCTCTCTCCGCCCTCCTTCTGACCCTTGTCGGTGCCGTCGGCACCGCCCACGCGGCCTCGGTGTCGATCACCAACGCCACTCAGTTCACCGACACCACCGGAAATCCCGTACACGCCCACGGCGGCGGCGTCGTGAAGGTCGGCCAGTACTACTACTGGTTCGGTGAGAACCGCAACGCCGACAACACCTTCCGCTACGTCTCCGCGTACCGCTCGACGGACCTCAAGAACTGGGAGTTCCGCAAGCACGTCCTCACCCAGGCCACCGACCCCGAGCTGCAGTCGGCGAACATCGAGCGGCCCAAGGTCGTGTACAACGCCGCCACCGGCAAGTTCGTGATGTGGATGCACAAGGAGAACGCCACCGACTACGGCGAGGCCCGCGCCGCCGTGGCCGTGTCCGACACCGTCGACGGCGACTACACCTGGAAGGGCAGCTTCCGCCCGCTCGGCCACATGTCCCGGGACATCACCACGTTCGTCGACACCGACGGCACCGGCTACATGATCTCCGCCGCCAACGAGAACGCCGACCTGCACGTCTACCGCCTCACCGCCGACTACACCGGCATCGACGCCCAGGTGCAGAAGCTGTGGTCGAGCCAGTGGCGCGAGGCCCCCGCGATGTTCAAGCGCAACGGCGTGTACTTCCTGCTCACCTCCGGCGCCACCGGCTGGGCCCCCAACCAGCAGAAGTACGCCACCGCCACCAGCATCACCGGCGCCTGGAGCGGTCTGAAGGACGTCGGTGACTCCACCGCCTTCCGCAGCCAGACGGCCTACGTCCTGCCCGTCCAGGGCACCAAGGGCACCGGCTACCTCTACATGGGCGACCGCTGGGGCAACTCGATGGGCGGCATGGTCAACGACTCGCAGTACGTGTGGCTGCCGCTGAAGTTCCCCTCCAAGACCACGCTGTCGCTGGACTACTCGCCGCGGATCACGATCGACACCGCCGCCGGCACGGTGAACGGCATGAACGTGGTCTGGGAGTCCCTCAAGGCCCGCAACAGCGGTAAGTGCGCCGACGTCGCCAACTTCAGCTCCGCCGACGGCGCCGAGCTGATCCAGTGGGGCTGCGGCAACGGCGTCAACCAGCACTTCAACTTCAAGAGTGTGGGCTCCACCGGCTACGTCCAGCTCATGGCGCGGCACAGTGGCAAGTGCCTGGCCGTGGCCGACGGGTCGACCGCGGACGGCGCCAAGATCGTCCAGGCGACCTGCGACAGCACCACCTCGCAGCAGTGGAAGGTCCTGGCGTCCGACACCGCGGGGTATGTGCAGCTCGTCGCCCGGCACAGCGGCAAGTGCCTGGACGTGGCGGACTGGGCCACCACCGACGGCGCGCAGCTGGACCAGTGGACCTGCAACAACGGTCAGAACCAGCAGTGGAACCGCGCCACCGCCTAACGGCGCAGCGCAGAGGGGAGGGCCCCTCCACCCATGTGGTGGAGGGGCCCTCCCCTCTTGTGTGCCGCCCTTTCCCGGGGAGCCGCGGCGCGCACCGCCGGCCGGCGTCCCCGTCCCCGTCCACGGACCGGGACGCCGGTCGCCCGGACTCAGCCGGTCGCCAGAAGACCCAGCAGACGGGTCACCTCGGTCTCGACCCCGGTGCGGGCGGGGCCGAGGTACCTACGGGAGTCCACCGTGCCGGGGTCTTCGAGGAGCCGCTCGCGGACCGCTCGGGTGAAGATCCTGTTGAGGTGGGTCGACACGTTCACTTTGGTCATCCCCGCCTCCACCGCCCTGGCGAGGTCGCCGTCCGCGACGCCCGAGGAGCCGTGCAGCACCAGAGGGACGTCGACGGCCTCCCGGAGCCGGGCGATGAGGGTGAAGTCCAGCGCCGCGTCACGGGTGACCATGGCGTGCGAGCTGCCCACTGCCACGGCCAGGGCGTCCACACCGGTCGCCTCGGTGAAGGCGCGGGCCTCGTCCGGATCGGTCCGGACTCCGGGGGCGTGGGCCCCGTCCTTGCCGCCGACCTCGCCGAGTTCGGCCTCGACCCACACGTCCGAGCGGTGACAGTGCGCGGTGACGTCACGGGTGACCGCCACGTTCTCCTCGTACGGGAGTTTCGAGGCGTCGAACATCACCGAGGTGAAGCCCAGCTCGATCGCCTCCTGGACCAGTTCGGTGCATTCGGCGTGGTCCAGGTGCACGGCGACCGCAACGCCTGCCGCGCGGGCCAGGGCGAGCGAGGCGAGGCCGATCGGTGCGAGGGAACCGTGGTACCGCGCGGTGTTCTCGCTGATCTGGAGGATGACCGGCAGTCCCGCCTCCTCGGCCCCGGTGACGATGGCCTCGGCGTGCTCGATCTGCACGACGTTGAAGGCTCCGACACCCGAGCGCCGGCCGCGCGCGGGGCCGACGATGGCATCGGTCGATACGAGGGGCATGAGCTCTCTCCACGATGGGGTGCTGAACGGCTGGTGGTGGACACCGGTACCGGCGGCGAATCCGCGCGGCACTGCGACGGCGGCGGATTCACCGCGGGCGGCACTCCCGCGCGTCGGTCGCGGGCTACGGGGCGGCGTCGGGCGCGGAACCGGCCGCGGTCCGGGACGCCTCCTGCCACGCCCGCAGGCCCGCTCCGAAGCAGGCCGCCTGGTCGCCGAGCTCCGCGCGCAGCACGGTGGGGCGGCGCTGGAAGGTGAGTTCCTCGGCGAGCCGGGCCCGCAGCGGATCCAGCAGCAGGCCACCGGCCTCGGCGAGGCCGCCGCCCACCACGATCACCTCGGGTGCGAGCAGGGTGCTGTACGCGGTGAGCGCCCTGGCCAGCGCGCCGACGGCGCGCCGCCAGATCAGGCGGGCCTCACGGTCGCCCTGCGCCACGAGCGCGGCGACCTCCAGCGCGCCCTTGACGGGCCGGCCGCAGCGCCGGGCGTAGGCCCTCTCGATCGACGCGGCCGAGGCGACCGTCTCCAGACAGCCGCGGCGGCCGCAGGGACAGGGCATGCCATCGGGCTCGACGACCATGTGGCCGAGTTCTCCGGCGTATCCGCCCGCGCGCACGGCCTGTCCGTCGCAGACCACCGCCCCGGAGATGCTCGTTCCGATCGGCACGAACAGCACGTCGCGGGCGCCGCGGGCCGCGCCGAGCCCGCATTCGGCGAGTCCGCCGGCGCGGATGTCGTGCCCGACGGTGAGGGACAGCCCTGTCGCGGCGCGCAGCAGGGCCGCGAGGGGCAGGTCGCGCCAGCCGATGTTGGCCGAGTAGACGGCGCGTTCGGCCTCTTCGTCGACGATGCCGGGCACGACCACCGTGGTGGCGCGGATCCGCAGCCCGCGCGCGGTGGCGTGCCCCTTGATGGCGCACAGCGCCGCGGCGATCGCCGAGACGACGGCGTCGGGGCCGCTGCGCCGAGGGGTCGGCCGGCGCAGGGTGCTCAGAAAGCCGAGGCCTGAGTCGAACAGCGCTCCCTTCATGCTGGTCCCGCCGACGTCGAGCGCGATGACGCATTCGCGTGGGGCGGGGTCACGCATGGTCGGCCTCGGCGAGGACGACGGAACGGGTGAGGTTGCGGGGCCGGTCCGGGTCCTGGCCGCCCGCCTCGGCCAGGGCCACCGCGAGCCGTTGGGCGAGGATGAGGTCGGCCATCGGATCGAGGTCCTCGGCCGCCTGCCCCGAAGCGCCGACGAACGTGCCGCCGGCCCGGACCACGTCGTCGGCCAGCCCCTGCGGTGCGGTGCCGAGCATCCAGGTCACGCGGCCGGGCGCGGCGATGCTGATGGGACCGTGCCGGTACTCCATCGCCGGGTACGCCTCGGTCCACACGCCCGCGGCCTCCCGCATCTTGAGGCCGGCTTCGAGTGCGAGGCCGTACGTCCATCCGACGCCGAGGAAGGTGACCTGTTCAGCGGTGAGCAGCGGCGCCGCCAGCGGCATGGCGACCGCGGTCCTGGCGTCCTCGACGGCCCGCGCGAGCGGGCGTACACCGGCGGGCAGGGCGCCGACGGACTCCAGATGGCCGCGCAGCAGGGCGAGGGCGGTGGTCGCGAACCGCGTCTGGACCACCGACTCCTCGTCGGCGAAGTCCAGGACGGCGACGGAGTCGGCGGCGTCCGCGACGGGTGAGTCGGCGACGGCGGTGATGACGGCGGTGGGCACCGTGCCCTTGATCCGGGCCAGGAGCTGGAGGACCTCCGTCGTCGTGCCGGAACGGGTGATGGCCAGGACCCTGTCGTAGTTGCGGCCGGGCAGGAACTCCGAGGCGGCGAAGGCGTGGGTCTCGCCGTGGCCGCCGGCTTCGCGCAGCCGGGCGTGGGCGAGGGCCATGAACCAGGAGGTTCCACAGCCGACGACCGCCACGCGTTCGCCACGCCGGGGCAGCACGTCGGCGTGGGCGGGCAGGGACGCCACCGCTCGGCTCCAGCAGTCCGGCTGCGTGGCGATCTCGACGGACGTCCTGGACGGCGTGCGGAGGGTCATGCGTGCTCCTCGGGACTGTGACGGGGCGGGGGTGGAGAAGGCGTGGGGGGCCGGCGCTGCGTCGCGGCCGGGGGAGGTGGTGCGGGCGGTCACTTCACGGATCCGGCCGTGAGGCCCGACACGACCTTGCGTTCGATGACGGCGAACAGGACGACCACGGGAACGATCGCGATGACCGAGCCGGCGAACAGGTAGTTCCACTGGACGGTGTAGTTGCCGATGAAGCTGTTGATGCCCACGGTGAGCGGCTGGCTCTCGGGGATCGTGGACAGGGTCAGGCCCATGACGAACTCGTTCCAGGCCGCGATGAAGGTGAAGATCCCGGCGGTCACCACACCCGGCATGGCCAGCGGCAGCGTGACCCGGACCAGGGCGCCGAACCGGCCGAGGCCGTCGATCATCGCGGCCTCCTCCAGGGACACCGGGATGGAACGGATGTACGCCGTCAGGATCCAGATGGCGAAGGCCAGGTTGAACGCGGCGTTGCACAGGATGAGCGTCCAGACGGAGTTCAGCATGTTCAGCTGGTAGAACTCGCGGTAGAGGCCCACGAGCAGCGAGGTCGGCTGGAACATCTGGGTGACCAGGACCAGCAGCAGGAAGAGCTTGCGTCCGCGATAGGCCATCCGGGCCGTGCAGTAGGCGGCGGGCAGGGCGACCAGCAGTACGAGCACCGTGGAGCCCGCGGCCACCAGGAGGGTGACCCGCAGGTTCGTTCCGAGGTTCGACTCGCGCCAGACGCCGACGAAGTTGGACCACGCGAACTCATCGGGCAGATAGGTGGGGTCGCGCAGTTCGGCGGCGGGGCGCACGGCGGTGACGAGCATCTCCGCGTACGGCAGGAGGAACACCCCGGCGAGCAGCCAGGCCGTGGCGGCGATCAGGAGGGTGCGGGGGGTGCTCCGCTCCGGCTTGCGGCGCCTCATCGGGACTCCTCGTCGTTCCAGCGGGTGGCCTTGAGGAAGACGGCGACCATGACCAGCACCAGAGCGAAGTTGACGACCGACATGGCCGCGGATTCGCCGATGTCGGTGTTCTTGAGCTGGAAGGTGAAGACGGTCGTCGTGGCCGTGGCGCTGTCCGGCCCGCCGCGGGTCATGCTCCAGATGATGGGGAACGAGTTGAAGACGTTGATCAGGTTGATCACGAGGCCCACCAGGAGGGCGGGCCTGAGCAGTGGCAGGGTGATGTGCCAGTAGGTCCGCCAGGTTCCGGCCCCGTCCACCGTCGCCGCTTCGTAGACCTCGTCGGGGATGGTCTGCAGACCTGCCAGCAGGGTGTACGTGGTGAAGGGAAGCGAGACGAAGACGGCCACGACGATCATCCAGGGCCATGCCGTGGAGGGGGCCCCGAGCCAGTCCTTGGGGCCGTCGATGAGTCCCAGGTCGGTCATGGCCGTGTTGAGGACGCCCGCGGTGCGGTCGAGCATCCACTTGAATCCGATGGCGGTCATGACCACGGATGCCGCCCACGGGGCGATCAGCGCCCAGCGGGTCACACGTCGCCCGGGGAACCTCTGGTTGAACAACTGGGCCAGGGCGAGCGAGAGGACCATGGTCAGGGCGACCACGCTCAGGGTCCAGACGACCGTGGCGAGCAGCACGGATGTCAGAGCGGGCTCGTCGGTGAGCCGGCGGTACTTGTCGAGGCCCGCCGTTCCGCGGACGAAGCCGCTGCTGCTGATGCGGAGCAAGGAGGTGCGGACCATCTCGTAGACGGGCCACACGACGACGAGCAGGATGAGCAGGACAGCTGGTCCTATCCAGGGCAGCGGGCCGAGTCTGCCGAGTCCGGGTGACCGCCTGCGACGGGGCGCCCTGCCGGGCCTGCGGGCCCGTCGGACAGCGTGGTGCGTGGACACAGGGACCCTTCTGTAGTCCGCGCCCGTGCTGTACGGCGTCGGTGGGCGCGACGGTGGGCAGGCGTGGGGAGGACGGAAACCGGGCCTCCCCACGCACGGAGGTGACGCGGGCGGCCCGACGGCCGCCCTGGTGAGGCTCGTTACTGGTCCGCCACGGCCTGGTGCGCCTTCTCCTGAAGGGCGCCGAGCACCTTCGCGGGGTCCGAGCTGACGGCCGTGCCGCCGCTCTTCTTGATCTCCGCGGAGACGACGTCCCAGGTGGTGTCGCCGAGCGGGTAGAACGCCGCGTACGGGAGCAGGGCGAAGAACGGCTCCAGGTCCTTGTGTTCACCGCTGGACTGCATCTGCCGCAGGGCGTCCTGGGTGACCGGCATGAGGTTGTACGTCTCGAGGAACTTCAGCGTGTTCTGCTCCGAGTAGGCGAAGTCCAGGAACTTCTTGATCTCGTTCTTGTGGCCGTTCTGCTTGAAGGCCATCGTCCAGTCGGCCACGCCCAGGGTGGCCTTGAGGGCGCCCTCCTTGCCGGGGATCGGGGCGACGCCGTACTCGACCTTGCCCTCCTCGGCCATCCCGATGAGGGAGGGGTGGCCGTTGAGCATGGCGACCTTGCCGGCGGCGAAGTCGGCGAAGGCGGTCTTGCGGTCCGTGGTGGCCGGGTTGGGGTAGGTCAGCCGGGTGTCCACCAGGTTCTTCTTCAGCCACGCGAAGGTGTTGATGTTCTTGGGGCTGTTCAGGGTGTACTTGCCCGATGTGTCGGTGAAGCCGCCGCCGTTGCCGAGCTCCCAGATCAGGGACTCGCCCTGTGCCTCCTCGGGGCCGAGGGGCAGCGCGTACGGGGTGACGCCCGGGACCTGCTTCTTGATCCGCTCGGCCGCCTTCTTGATGTCGTCCCAGGACTTGGGGGCCTCGGTGATGCCGGCCTCGCGGAAGATCTCCTTGTTGTAGAAGAAGGCGCGGGCGGAGGAGACGAACGGGATGCCGTACTGGACGCCGTCGACCTTCCCGGCCTCGGCGAACGTGTCGATGAGGTTGCCCTGGGTGGAGATCGACAGGACGTCCTCGGCCTTGTACAGCAGGTCGTCCGCGACCTTGTCGGCGTAGCCGCCGGTCTGGAGGACGTCCGGCACGTTCCCGCTCTGGATCATCGTCTTGACCTGGGCGTCGATGTCGTTCCAGTTGATGACCTGGACGTCCACCTCGATCGTGGGGTTCGTCTCCTCGAACCGCTTGGCCACGTCCTTCCAGTAGGCGGCGGAGCTGTTGCTCGCCTTGTCGCCGTAGTCGGCCGCGACCAGCTTCAGCGTGACCTTGCCGTCTCCGCCGCTGCCGCCGCTGCCGCCGCAGGCCGTCAGGGTGAGCGTGGCCGCGACACACACCGCGGTGAGAGCGAACATTCGTTTTTGCACTGCCAGTACCGCCTTAGTACTGCGGACCCGCCCGAGCGGGCCGTACCTGGGATGGGAGAGCCGCGACGGCTGTGTGCCGGACCGCGGGGACGACCGTCTGCTGCGCTTCCTCGAAGCCGCGTTGCCCGGGGGAGGTCTTCCGCGCAGCGGTGCATGGTCAAAGCTGCTTGATCCCCTGCTTTTTCAAGCAGGAATGAGCATGCCGTGGGCAGAGGGTATCAACATGCGCGACCCTGTGGTCCAGTGCCGTTACCCGACCGTTGCAGACACCTCGCAACGGCCAACGAGAGTCAGCCGAAAGCCGATTGACGGTGCGTCAGCATCCGGAGGGCCCACCGGGAGGAGGGCGGCGCCGGGGCCGGTTCGCCTGTGCGGGTCACCGGCCCCGGCGGTTCATCCGACCGTCCAGTGCTGAAGCGCCGAACCCGTGTCGGCCTGCTGCGTCACCTTCGCGCCGTTGGCCGTCGAGGCGGTGCTGAGCAGCAGTCCGCTCTTGGCGGAGGCGATGGTGTACTCACCGCTCGTGAGCTTGGTGAGCCGCCAGCGCTGGTTGGTGTTGCCGGTGCACGTCCACTGGATGACGGAGGCGCCCGCGGTCATGGAGCCGCCGCTCACGTCGACGCACATGCCGGAGGCGCCGTTGGTGATGGTGTAGGAGCCGTCGGCCTGCTGGGTGAAGGTCCACTTCTGGTTGTTGCCGCCGTGCAGCGCCCAGGTGTCGAGCTGGGCACCGGCGGTGGAGCCGCCCGGGTTGTCCAGCGCCTGGCTGCCGGTGGTGACGGTGTGGACGCCGTCCACCGCGCCCTGCGTACTCGGCCAGGGGACGTCGGGGGCGCGGTAGTAGCCGATGCCGGCGGCGGTCCAGCGCGGCCCCTGCTCGGCCAGGCGCAGCCGGAAGTTGGTCCAGTCGTGGGTGGACTGCGGGGACCAGCCGATCTCCGCGATGGCGGGCAGCCGCGGGAAGCTCATGTGGTCGGCGTAGACGGAGGGCTCGGGGAACTGGCTGGTGGAGGTGGGCAGGCTGGTGCTGGGCGCGTAGGCCCGGTCGGCCCACAGCGCCGCCTCGACGCCGGCGATCTTGTCGGCCGTGACGACCGGCGCGGTGCCGTCCAGCTTGGCGGTGGTGGTCGTCGGGTCCCAGTCGTAGGCCTTCTGCACCGGGACGTAGCCGACCCAGCTGAGCCCGTAGGGGGTGCTCGAGTCGTACTTCATGTCCAGGTAGGC
>NZ_JBEXPR010000038.1:0-69550 GCF_040612135.1 Streptomyces sp. NPDC006458
TTCACCTTCATCGAGACCTTCTACAACCGCAAGCGGCTGCGGAGGCATCCAGTCTGGGGCTACCTCACCCCGCTGGAGACCCGGCAGCGACACGAGCAAGAACACGCCCTCGCAGCGTAAGCAACGAGTGTCCAGCATCACGGGGAAAGTTCAGGTCGTCGCCGGCGAACCCGGTCGTTGAACCACCGCAAGCCCAATGTCCCGCCACAACGACAAAGAGAACGGACAGCATGGACAGCGCATCCAACGTCTCCTCGCAGGACACGTCCCGTGACGCCGAGACACTGCGGGAGAAGATGATCGTGGACCTCAAGGAGGCGGGTGACCTCACCGACCCCGTCGTGGAGGCCGCGTTCCGCAAGGTGCCCCGGCACGAGTTCGCCCCGGGTGCCTCGCTGGAGAAGGCGTACTCGTGGTTCGAGGCCGTGCCGACGAAGACCAACGAGCACGGCGTCCAGACGTCTTCCGTGTCCGCGCCGCAGATCCAGGCGTTCCAACTGGAGCAGGGCCACGTGAAGCCCGGCAACAGGGTGCTGGAGATCGGCTCGGGCGGCTACAACGCCGCCCTGATCAGGGAAGTGGTCGGGCCGACGGGTCAGGTGACCACCATGGACATCGACAAGGACGTCACCGAGCGGGCGGAACGACTGCTCAAGGCCCACGCCTACGACGACGTCCGGGTCATCACCGGTGACGCTGCCGCGGGCGTTCCGGACCGGGCCCCGTTCGACGTGATCCTCGTGACCGTCGGGGCCTGGGACATCGCCCCTGCGTGGGTCAAGCAGCTAATCGAGGGCGGCCGGCTCGTGGTGCCGCTGCGGGTGCGGGGGCTGACCCGTTCCATCGCCTTCGTCCGCCACGGTGACCGCCTGGTCAGTGAGTCGGTGCGTGTGTGCGGCTTCGTGCCGATGCAGGGCGCGAACGAGCACCACACCCAGGTTCTTCTGCCGACCGGCACGGAGGAGATCGGCCTCAAATTCGACGACGAAGTCATGGGCAACCCGTCCGACCTGGACAACGCCGTGAAGACGGAGCGGTTCGAGACGTGGACCGGCGTGACGATGGGGATGCAGGAGCCATTCGACTCCTTGCAGATGTGGCTGGCCACGCGGCTGGACGGCTTCTGCACCATGGCGGTCAACGAGGACCTGGACACCGGCATCGTCGCCCCGCCGAACAGGTGGTTCGCCATGGCCGCCGTGGACGGCAACTCCTTCGGCTACGTCACCTGGCGCCGCCTGGAGACCGACAAGGGCCGACGGCTGGAGTTCGGCGTCCACGCCCTCGGACCGCAGGCCCCCGAGCTGGCCGAGACGATCGCCGACCACATCCGCGCGTGGGACCGCGAGCAGCGCGGCACCGACGGCCCGGTCTTCGCCGCCTACCCGGCGGACACCCCCGACGACCTGCTGTCCGGCGAGCGGGTCGTGAACAAGCGACACAGCCGGATCACGATCTCCTGGCCGACGGCGTAGAGCTGCGGCCAGGGCGTTCTGCACCACCTAACCACCAAGCAAGGAGTGTGATCGCTGTGACGGCTCTGCTGACCGAGCGCCCGCTGGTCGAGGAAGACGACCTGTTCGACCTGGACATCAAGGTCGTGGTCGCCGCCCACCCGGACGGCAAGCTGATGTGCTCCACCGGTGACGGCTGCGGCACGACGTGCGCCACGGGCTCCAGCGCGTGCGGCTCGTCGGTCGGAGACCCCTCCTGATCCGCTGAGGGGACTACCTGGGTGGGCCGAGGGGGCGCTTCCTTCGGCCCACCCCCGCATCAGAGCAACCAAGAGGGGGAATCTTGTCCGGCGCCATGCCCGTTTACGGCTGGACCGGCGCGGCGATGCTGCGCGCCAGCACCTATCCACCTGGACTCGAAATCCCGGCTGCGCCGGACCTCGCCGCCGCGGACGGTACCGCTGAGGCCCGGCGATGGCTGGCCGTCGCGTGGAACATCCCGCAGGTCCGCGAGGCCATGCTGCTGGCCAGCCCCGTACTCGGGCCGGAGATCCAGCGGGCGATCGAGGGGGCGGGCAGCCCGAAGCGGGTCCGCCGCCTGGTGCTGACGACCGCCGCCTACATGGCGCGCTGGCAGCGACGAGCGACGCCGTTCGGCACGTTCGCGGGAATCTGCGGAGTCGAGACCGGCGGTACGGCAGCGGCAGCGTGGGGGCAGCACCATGATCGCCTGCTGCGGGCGGATGGAGCCTGGCTCGCAGGAGTCGTCGCTCGGCTCGAAGCGCAGCCCCGGCTGTTGGAATGGCTGCCGCTGCTGGCCAACAACACCGCCCAGGTACGCGGGGACCGCGTCGTGGTGCCCGGTGCCCCGGCGGGTGGCGACACGCTGCTGATGCCGCCGGTCGAGGTGTCCGTACGCGCCACGGGCCCGGTTCTGCTCGCGCTGGAGCGGGCCTCCGAGCCCGTGCCGTACGCGGAGGTGCGCGCCACGCTGTCCGAGCAGTATCCGTCGGTGCCGCAGGAGCGGCTGGACGCCCTGCTGGCCGGGCTCGTCGAGCAGCAGTTCCTGGTGACGGCCTTGTGGCCGCCGATGACCAGCGTGGACGCCCTGGGCCACCTGTGCACGATCCTGGCAGCGGCTCACGCCGACGAACTCCCCGAAGTCGCGGAGCTGGCAGCCGAACTGGAACAGGTCCGAGAGGCCCTCACCTTCCCCCACACACATGTGGGCGCGCTCGTCGAGCGGATGTGCGCGCTGCACGAGGGCGACACCGTTCCCGTCATGGCGGACGTTCGGCTCGACGCCCAGGTGCAGCTCCCCGACGCGGTGATCCACGAGGCCGAAGGCGCAGCCGCCGCGCTGGTTCGCCTGTCCGCGCACCCGTACGGTCCGGCGCGCTGGCGCGACTACTTCGCCCGGTTCCGCTCCCGGTACGGCGTCGGCGCGGTCGTCCCGGTCCTGGATCTCGTCGCCGACAGCGGACTCGGCCTTCCCGCCGACTTCCTCGGCTCCGCCCGGCGCAGCGCACCGCGCCCGGCAACGGCGCGGGACGAGAAGCTCCTGGCGCTGATCCAGCAGGCCACGGTGGACGGCAACGACGAGATCCAGATGACGGACGCGGTGATCGCGGAACTCGCGGACGGACAGGACGAGCCTGTGCCGCCGGAGCGCATCGAGCTGTGCGTCGAGGTTCATGCTGCGACGCTCGCCGATCTGGACCGAGGCCGTTTCGATCTCGCCGTCACCGGAGCCCCGCGGCCGGCGAGCAGCATGGCCGGTCGCTTCACCCACCTGCTGAGCGAGGACGAGCGGAAGCGCTGGGCAGGCAGCCTCCAGTCGGATACGGGGACGGCGGTCCAGTTGTCCTTCGCACCGCGTCGTCGTCGTGACGACATGCTCGTCCGCTGCGGGGCCCTGTTACCCGAGATCATCCAGCTCGGCGAGCACCAGGCGGCCGACCCCGGCGTCATCCCGCTGTCGGACCTGGGCGTGACCATCGACGCCCGCGAGTTCCGCCTGGTCCGCCTGTCGACCGGACGACTGCTCGAACCGCGCGTCCTGCACGCCCTGGAGGCGGGCAAGCACACCCCGCCGCTCGCCCGGTTCCTCGCCGAACTCGCCACGGCCCGCTGCCCGGTCTACACCGGCTTCGACTTCGGCACCGCCACTCGCCTGCCCTACCTGCCCGGCGTCCGCTACCGGCGCACGCTCCTCGCCCAGCCGCGCTGGCTCCTCCCACCGGACGCGTTGCCCGGGACGGCCACGGCCACGGAGTGGGACGAGGCACTCGCCCGGTGGCAGGCCCGTTGGAAGATGCCTGACCAGGTCGCCCTCATGGAAGTCGAACAACGCCTCCCGCTCGACCTCACCCAGTCCATGGACCGACAGCTCTTACGCTCACGCCTCGCCCGCTCCACGGACCCTGTGGAACTGCGGCGCGCTCCCGGCCCGAAGGCGTTCGGCTGGCTCGGACAACCCCACGAAGTCCTCCTCTCGCTCCGCCACCAGCCGAACCCGTCACCCACGAGCGGCACCCCGGCACCGCGCACGATCGCCACCGCCGGGCTCCCGCGCCTTCCGTGGGACGGCAATCTCCTGCACACGCAGTTCCTCGGTCACCCGGACCGCTGGGACGAGATCCTCACCCGGCACCTCCCCGCGCTCATCAACGCCCTCGGTCCTGATACGCGTTGGTGGTACACGCGCTTCCGCGACACCGCGCGTCCCGACGCCGACCAGCGCCTCGACCTCGTCCTCCACGTACCGGGTCGGCAGCGCCGTCACGCCACACGGGAAATCAGTGCATGGGCATCCCGACTGCGCGGCCAGCGTCTCCTCGCCGGGGTGTCCCTGACCGGCTACCAGCCTCAGATCGGCCGGTACGGGGAGGGCCCCGCACTCCTGGCCGCCCACGACGTGTTCGCCGCCGACAGCACAGCCGCCATCGCCCAGATCAGCGCCGCCGAAGGCACCGATGTTCCGGCGCAGGCACTCACCGCGGCAAGCATGGTCGATATCGCCGCCGCCCTGGCCCCCACCCCAGCGGGGGGAATACGCCTGCTGTGCGAGGTGCTGCCCCGCCACACGGGCCCCTTCGATCCGGAGCTCCGCAAGGCCGCCGTACGCCTCGTCAGCGGCAACGGACCGTCGTGGTCCCTGCGCGAACTGGCTGGGGGCGATCTGATCGGTGACGCCTGGCAGCGGCGGGCCGCCGCTCTCGCCGCCTACCGGGCCCAACTCGCCCGACAGGAGCGTGATCCCTCCAGAGTCCTGCGGTCGCTCCTCCACGGGCACCACCTCCGGGCTGTCTCCGCCGACCCCCAGAAGGAACAGACGACCGAACGCCTCGCGCGGGCCTGCGCCCTGGCTCTCACCGCCCGGGAGTCCTCGTGACCCTCAGCACCGCCGCCCCGTGGGCCGCCCAGAGCCTCGACAACGGGGCGGCGGGAACCGCGCTACTCCACATCGAACGGGCCCGCACCGGCCGAGGAGACTGGAAGGAAGCGCACACCTGGATCGCCCGCGCGACCGCACACGACCTGAACGGCAGCGAGACCGCCGCCCTGTTCCTCGGCGCACCGGCCCTCGCGTTCGTCCTTCACGCCGCCGCCGACCCGCCCGAGCGCTACCAGACCGCCCGCGACACCCTCGACCGGCACGTGCACGCCATCGCCCACCAGCGCGCCCACACCGCCCTGACCCGCATCGCCTCGGGGCAGCCTGCCCGCTTCCACGAGTACGACGTGCTGTACGGGCTCACCGGGATCGGAGCACTTCTCCTGCGCACCCAACCCGGGAGCCCGGCCCTCGAACGCGTCCTGACCTACCTGGTCGCGCTGACGCGCCCCGTCCTGCACCACGGGGAGCGGTTGCCGGGCTGGTGGGTCGGCCACGGGCCGCGCTGGCACGACGGCGCGTACCAGGGCCCGGAGCATCTGAATTTCGGGGTGGCGCACGGCATCACCGGCCCCCTGCTGCTTCTTGCCCAGGCCGCCCGCCGGGGTCTGACCGTGCCCGGCCACCTGGATGCCGTACAGAGCATCACCGGGTGGCTGGAGTCGTGGCAGCAGACAGGAGACACGGGCCTGTGGTGGCCGGAGACGATCACCCTCCCAGAGATCACCAGCGGGCGGCCGGAGCAGCAGCGTCCAGCACGGCCGAGCTGGTGCTACGGCACCCCCGGCATCGCACGGGCCGGGCAGCTCGCCGCCCTCGCCCTCGGCGACCAGGATCAGCAGCGCCGCTACGAACAGGCCCTCGCCGACTGTCTCACCGACCACGCCCAGCTCCAGCAGATCACCGACCCTGGCCTGTGCCACGGCTGGGCCGGGCTCTACCAGACCGTCTGGCGCGCCGCCCAGGACGCCGCCACCCCTGCGCTTGCGGAGCATCTGCCGCACCTGGGCGAGCGGCTGCGCCAGCACACCGGACCCGACGCCGGCGAGGGATTCCTTAACGGGACCGCCAGCACCGCGCTCGCGCTGGCCACCCACACCACGAACCGGCCCCCTGTATCCGGATGGGACACATGCCTGCTGATCGACTGACCTTCCGCGACCGCACCCCGCTGCATCAGCCGGATCCCGGCATGGTCGAAACCGCCGTCCTGAATGTCCTCGCCGGAATCCCCGTCGCGGACGCTGCCGGGCTGGTCGGACTCGATACGGAGGAGCTGACGGCCGCCGTTGCCGTGTTCCGCCGGGCGGGCCAGGACGCCCTCCACCAGCAGACCGCCCGCACCCGCTGGCAGGCGTACATCCAGTTCGCCGACTGGCACGCCGCAGAGTCGGTAGCCGCCCGCGAGCTCGTGCCCACGCTCCACCAGGCCGAGGGCAGCGGCGCGACATGGTGGTTCATCCGCAAACACCCTTGCTGGCGCTTGCGAGTCCACCACGATGCTGACCGTAGCGACGTGCTCAACACGGTCACCGCCGCCTTGGACACCCTCACCGCCGGCGGCACGATCGCGCGATGGTGGCAGGGCCTGTACGAGCCCGAGGCCCCTGCTTTCGGCGGAACACGCGCCATTGCCGCCGCGCACGACCTGTTCCACGCCGATAGCCGGGCCATCCTCGATCACGCCGCCCACGAGCCCTGGCCGCTCGGCCGCCGTGAGCTGTCCGTGCTGCTGTGCACCACCATGTTCCACGCCGCCGGGCTGGAGTGGTACGAGATGGGCGACGTCTGGCACCAGGTCGCACTGGAACGTCCCGTGCCCGGTGATCTGTTGCTGGACCGGCTGCCTCAGATGACGGAGCAGATCCGGAAACTTCTCCTGGCCGACACCGAGCCGGCCGGGGCCCTCTTCCAAGACGGCGCCCCTGCCGCGTTCGCCGCCCCCTGGGCGGACGTGTTCCGCCTCGCCGGAAGCACCCTCGGTGCGAGTGCCCGCGCAGGCGAACTGGAGCGCGGCCTTCGGCGGATCCTCTCCTACCACGTGATCTTCCACTGGAACCGACTTGGCCTGTCCGCCACCGTCCAGGCCGCCCTCGCGAAGGCCGCGCGGGACGCGGTGCTCGGATCACCCGAAGACCTGGGCACTCCAGCGGTGTCGGCATGGGTAGGGAAGACCTCGTGATGACGCCGATCCTGATGTCTGATGAGCGAGTGGCCGCGGTGCGCGTGAAGGAGTGCGGAGAACCCTTGGTCGACGTCCGCGGGAACCTGCTGCTCGGCGGCCGTCGTCCAAGAACCGGTATCCCGGCGGGGCTACTTTGTGGACGCCGCCGACGCCGTGAAGGGTCACGCTGGCGTAGAAGGACCCGCTGGCGAAGTCCTCGGGGAACTGCTCGGAGTGAGGTGAGGTCACGAGCAATCCCTCCCCGGTAGGAGTTACGGCGTCAACGCGGCGGGTGGGTGATGCACAGGGCTCTCGCGCTCGCCAGCAGGCCCATGTGTTCCTCGGCGGGGTTGAGCGGGATTCAAACCCTCCCTCCAGCAGTACAAGAAGTAGCTATTGCGATTTTTCATTTATGTGCGCATACGCGTAGGCGGGGTAGGGTTTCAACCCCGCCCAACCCCGCCCCACTCCCTCATGCCACTGCGTCGTCCGGAATGCCGCCGTGCTTCTCCACGCGCCATCGGGCGGTCTTCGACTTGGAGTCCATCTTCTTGGCCACGCGGTAGTCGCCGTACCAGCGCCCCAGCTTGCCCCGGAGCTCCTTACCGAGGGCTTTGGCGTCGAGATACCCGGTATCCACCTCGGCCAGCAGCTCCTCGAAGCCGGGGTCGTTGGAGACATCCGCCGCGCTCACCCACGTCGAACCGTGCTTGGCGTGCCAGGCGATCAGCAGGGCCTCCCACGCCTCGCCGTCCACACAGCGACCGCCCGCCAGTTCCCTGCGCTCGTCCAGGAACCCCTCCACCCCGATGTGGTCGAGGAATCCGCTGGTGACCTTCGCCCAACGGTCGAAACACGCCAGCGTGGCGCTGCCCTCCTTCGCGCCGGCCGCCAGCCAGGAAGCCACCAGCACGAGCATCGCATGCAGCACCTCCCCGCGGTGGGCGCGGGCCCAGTGCAGCAGATCGCCGACGGCGAACTGTGCGGGGTCGCGGTCCTCGGGGTGCGGCGCTGAGCAGGTGAGGTGGATACCGACGACACGGCGCGGCATGTCTCCGCCCATGGAGATGTTGTTGCCGGTCATGCCCCAGATCCGGTTGTTGTCCATGCGGACCATGCGTGTGAAGCCCAACGGGCGGTCGCTCCACTCCTCATAGGTCAGCAGGGACGCAAGCTGCGGCGACTTGACGAGCGTCCCCTCTGGAACGTTGTCGATCAGGATGAGCGGCTCGGCATTGGAGTGGAGGATGGCCGTGATCTGCTTGCGGATCTCCTCCTCATTGTCCTTGGGCCACGGCATTGGCGCGTAACCGAACAACGTTCCCACCAGCTTGAGCAGGTAGCTCTTACCCGATCCGGGGTTGTCGGCGGTGATGTAGAACAGCGGGACCAGGCCGCCGGCGTAGAAGCGCAGCAGCGGGGTGAAGAGGAGCCCGAGGTAGTTGGGCAGGTCGCTGGGGTGCACGAACTCGAAGTCGCCCAATACGGTCTCCACGAGCAGCTTCTTCGCCGCGGCGACGTCAGCCTCTGTGGGGACGTCGGGGATATCTGGGATCGTCTCCCCCAAGTGCAGGAACAGCCCCGAGGGCTCGTGGTAGCCGGGCTCGGCCAGCAGCGTTCCGTCCGGCAGGACGACCGGGCTGGTGATGATCGCCGTGAGCGTCGGGTAGGGGAAGTCGATGCCGTTGGCGGCGGCCTTGCATACCTTCTCGGAGATCAGCTTCGGCGATTCCTCCTGCTTCTTGTTTTCGCCCTTGCCGACCGTCCTCACGCCGTACGTGTCGATGTAGGACGAGAGGTACGAGACCAGCGTGGTCGCGTCTCCGGGTACCGAGGTGGGCGGCTCGTCGCCTTCGCCTGGCACCAGAAGAAGAAGGGTCTTATCCCGGCTGAACGGCCTGTAGGGCATCTGAGGGTGGGTGAGGATCGCGGGGATGTCATCGTAGGCGCGCTTGTCGTTGGTGATGTCCCACCTCGGCTTCTCCGCAGGCTTCTGCGGCTTGGAGGTCGGCTCGGGCCTGTTTCGGCGCGGCCAGCGCATGTTCTGCTCGGTCATGCCGTCACCGCCGTCGTGATGCGCGGACGCTCAACCTCCGCCGGGGACGTACACCGCTCTCTGAGCGCGTCCAGAACGTGCTCGGGCAGCTCGGCCGCCCAGTCGGGCGCGAGCATGTCTCTGCGGGCAGCGGAGAGCAGACCCCGCGTCGTACGGGATTCGTCTCCGTCGCAGTGCAGCTGAGCCAGCACACGGCCGATGGTGAGCTTCTGGCCTTCCCCGACGGGCAGGCCGGCGCTCTCGGACCAGACGACCAACGTCGGCACGCCGCCGAGGTACGCCTTCGCCGAGTACGGAGAACTGGAACCGCCGGGCCGCTGCCAGTACTCGACCCCGTCCTGGCCGATGTCGATCAGCGTCCATCCCGCCGGAAACAGGACGTCCCCGAACGTCGCCGTCTCAGTCAGCACCTGGAACGGCGAGTTGGCGCTCATCAACTGCGCGGCGTCACCCCAGCCGCCGGCCCACACGGATGGACTCGGCTTCGATCGCTCCTCTGCCTCGGCCACCAGATCCGGGCTGTGCGTACGCACCCACGCGGCCAGATCGCCCCACACGTAGCGGGGACCTCCGTTATGTAGGACCCGGCAGGGGCGCGGGTTCCCCGGGACCTTCGGGTTCACCGTCCCCGGGACACGCAGGACCCGGGAAAGGTCACCGACGCCGGTCCCGTACGTCCAACCGTGCCGCGCCGAGATGCGCTGTACGAGGAGCTGCCAGGCCATCGACAGTGCCTTGGCCTCCCGCAGCACGTCCGGGCTGGTGACCACCAGCGGCTCCTCGAACACCCACAACGGGTAAATCCCACCACCGCTGTGCACGATCAGCGTCGGCTTCGGCAGCACGTCCAACAGCCTCAACGCGGACGCCAGGTCCGGCGGAAGCTGTTCGACCGTCTTGTGCCCCGGGCCGGCGATGTCGATGTCCGCCCAGAGGCACACCGCCTCCGCGGTGTCGGCCTCCACGCCCCTCGTGCCGCTTTCGACGCCCTCGCGCACGGTGGTCATGCGTACGTAGGTGCTCGGCTGCTGGCGCGCGTACAGCTTCCGTACCTTCGCGGACGCCTCACCCGGGCCCCGGAACGTGCCGTCCTCCGTCCACTTGACGATCTCCTGGAGGCCCGAGCCCGTGTTACGCAGGCCCGGCCCCTGGTGTGCCAGCGCGATACGGCCCGAACACCCACGGAACAGCTCGTCCAGGTAGGCCATCACTTGTGCGCCGTCGTACGCCGCCAGCTCCATACCCCAGGACGAAGGCGTGGCGATTGATGCGTTTTCAGCAGTCATGGGAGAATCTCCATGTGTGTGTTGATCGGACTTTGGTGAGGCCGGTCGGAGAGCGGGGCCCCACTTGGGCGGTGGGGCCTTTCGCATTTCGGGGATCACGCCGCGACCGTCTCGCAGAGCACCCCCGCACCGGCGTGGCGCCGGCGGCTCTCATCGAGCGACGCGAGCACCGCGACGAGCTCCTCGTCCTCTTCGGGTACGCAGAGGTCGGCCACGGAGACGCCCAAAGCCTGAGCCAGGCGCCCCACGTAGAAGGGCCGAGGAGTGTGACGGCCGCACTCCCAGCCACTGATGGTGGGCTGCGACACGCCTGCTCGCTGGCCGAGCTGTTCCTGATCCATCCCAGCCAGCGACCGTGCAACGCGAAGACGGAGAGGCGAAACCGTCAGCATCCGAGTGCTCCTCAATACGAGCCGATTCGACTCTTTGAGGATCACGTGGTGATTTTTCGAGCTGGTAATCCCCTACGCCATCCGATGCGACAACCACGCTCATGGCGCAGGGAGGGAGTAACTCGGCCACGAGAACGTCCGGCGGCACAGAAGTACGTTCACGCAGAAAATACTGCGCCAGAGTTACGGCGACGCTCGTGAACCACGTCCTGAGACAGATCTGACGGGCTGCACACCCGCCAGCACCACGCCACCAAGCAGGGAAGGGGTAACTCACCAAGATCAACGGGGAAGTTGACCCAGCAGGGGCTCACAAGGAAGCCTGGGGAGGCAGTAACTCACTCCAACTCGACGGGCTCCATAAGGGCTCCCTCGCGCTCCTCCAAGAGGTGGGCGGCCAGCCACAACCCTGCCTGGTGCTTCGGCACCACGCTTACGCTCCACGCCCCGCGCCCCACCATCGCGATCCGCAGCGGCGTCCACCGGCCGTACGGCGCTACCAGGGCCGAAAGTCGGGGGGAAGAGATCCAGACCTCCAAGCGCCGGTACTGACTGCGCCGCGGGTCCAGGTGCTCGTCCATCGGGTACACCGAGACCCTCGCGCACCGAGCTGGCCGCGAGCCGTTGTGCACGATCTCCAGCCTGTGCGTACGCAGCACGACCGTCTGCCCGCCCGTCGGCAGCCAGAAGAGCCTGGACATCCGCCAGCGGCAGGCGAGCGGGGGCGGGTCGTACAGACGCTCGTAGGCACGCGTCTGCGCCCCGCGCAGGCCACCACGCACCTCGGACTCCTCCAGCGCGCTCTGGTGGGCGTCCAGGCCCGTCTCACCGGTCTCCTGATACAGCCGCTCAGCATCGCGAAGGCGCTCGTGAAACTCCAGCTCCTCAGCCTCCCGGCGCTCGCGTGCTCGCGCAGCTCGCTGTGCTGCCGTGGCCGCCGGGTTCCGGCCTGAGCTCCTGTTCTTGGTCGCCCTCATGCGCCCGATTCTGGCGGGGAGGAAATCTGCCGCGATATCGCGCGCATCTCCCTTTCCTCCTCACGCTTCATCTCCATGTACCACTCGATGGCGTCCCGCTCCAGCTCGTCTTCGATCGTGCTCACGATCTTGAGCGCCCGCGCTTCGACCTCTTCGGGGGCAATGAGCCCAAACAGCACTCCGCCGACTTCGATCGACAGACCACCACCCGGGAGCTCGCGGAGGGACCGCCCACTGTTCCCACGATCAGCCCGCGCGACGGCAAAGCCGCCCTCCTCGAACTCCGCCTCATCAAGGTGCTCCAGGGCGTTTCGCACCGTCGCCAGAACCTTGTCCTGCGAGGGTGCCTCCTGGCCTCGCTCGCGGTGGAGACGGGCACGCCAGCGTTCAAGCTGATACGCAGACCACACCAGCGTGTGCTCCTCCGCCCACAGCGTCCGGAAGTTCCGTTCCAGGTCGACCTCGCTGGGACTCCAGTCCTCCATGCGTTCGTAGTTGCGGTCGTCCACCGCGAACTTCTTACGCATGGCACGGGCACGCTCGGCCTGCCTCAACACGGCTTCGCCCCAGCTCCGGACGAACATCAGGGCGTATTCCTCGGCTTCGCTCATGCCGCTGACCGTACTCATGCACGAGGTGGCCGCACAGCTCGTTATCGACGACGGGCGACTACGCCCCAGGCCGAACGTAGGGCCTTCTCAGCATTGGCCAAGGCTCGCACGGTGTCCGCTCCGCCTCTACGCTGTGGGGCACCAGCGAGGCAGGGGGACGCGATGAGCGCGACACGGAACACCATGTCGGGCAAGGACTGGATCGGCGAGAGCCGTCACGCGTTCTGCGTCGGGCTCGCCTTGGACATGCAAGCCAAGCGTGCTGAAGCCCTCGCCACTGGCGACACCAAGAAGGCGGAGCAGTACGAGAGCTTCGGGAAGGGATTCCTGCGGGAGACCGAGGTGTTCCTCGCGTGGCCGCCGACGGCCAAGCGGATCGTCTCCGACGAGGAGGCCGTAAGTCTGCGCGCCGAGGAGGACGCGGAGAAGGAGCGCCAGGAGTGCGCGGATCATCTTGCCGCGGTCCGCAAGCACCTGGAGCCCCGTGCCAACTCCAGCGCCTACCGTCCGTACTCAGGCGGCCTCCCCACGCTGGGACGTCGTCACCGCTAGCCTGCGACTCCGGGGCACAAATTCGCCAGAATTCGGGGGTTGCCGAAGGCCTGTCCGTCAGGACTACAAGGAGTACGACTCCCCCGTGCACGCCGGCTCCCGCGCCTGCCGTGCGCTTACTCCCGCTGATGCGGAGCCCAGGCCGAAATTCCGCGGGGTGACGGTGACTCCCTGTCCACTACCCATACAGAGACAGCAGTCCCGCCGCTCGTGCAGTGCGCCCTGCCGCTGCACGGCCGGAGCTCCTGCTCGTGAACAGCGTCTGCTCATGCTCATGGGCAGCTAGAGATCAGGCTCATGGGCAGCTAGAGCCCCCGTGGGCAGCTAGAGCCAGGGCCAGGATTTATCGCTCGCTTCCGACATTTGGGGCAGTAGCCTCCAGCGAGACCTCCATGCATTTTCCTTGCAATAAATTCGACTGACACTAAAACGTGTCATTGACAGGAAAAGGTGTCATTCAAGTCTCGGCGCGATCGGCTACGGCCTGGAGCTGGTCGCGGTGCGGGGCGACGAGCGGGTGCTGCTGAAATGAGAAGGCCCCGCTCCGGAGAACGGGGGCGCTGGCGATCAGCAGGGCTCGGTTCCCCCACGCGCCTGCGCCTCGCAGGGCGGGGCATCCTGGGGAGCCGGCGCGTCGTCCATGGCGGAGCACCCCCAGAAAAGCCCGATGGCCCCGAGGATGATGACCCAGCTCCCGATCACCTGGCGCTTGCTGCTCGGTCTATATATCCCGTCGCTGTCGCTCACGGTGTTCTCCTTCGACGGCGAAAACTAGATCGGCCGGGCGCTGAACGGCACGAGCTCGCCCGAGCGCGTGATGGGCGCGGTGATGTGCTGCCCGCAGGCGACGTACGGCTCGACGTCGCGCTCGGGGGTGACCTCCCAGCGCAGGGCGGCGCCGCAGGTGCGGTTCGCGTTCACGGTGATGGGGCAGGCGTCAGTGCTCAGGTCGGTCACGAGCGCGTCTCCTCCTTGGGCCGGAGCTGATTTTGGGGGTGGACGAAGGGGAGGCCGTCCTCGGTGTAGACGGTCTCAGTGAAGGTCTGGAAGCCGAGGGTGTTGAACGCCTTCATGGCCCGCGGGGAGTCAACGTTCCCCAGGTCTTCGTTCCCGACGACGGTCCGCAGCAAGTCTTTCGGCGCCCAGAGGACGGAGCCGACGAGGACGCCGTGACGTTGGGGGCGGACGTTGGGTCGAGCGTCGGCCGCGGCCACGAGGACGGCCTCCTTGGTGAGGGTGATCTGCTCGCCGTTGATGGTGAGGGTGTGCGTCACGTACTTCCTTCCTGAACAACGGGGCCCCGGCCACCGAGAGGCAGCCGGGGCGATCGTAGGACAACCTGCGGACACGTCAGGCGAGAAGTGCAGCCGGCCGGGCAGCGGTGAAGATCTCGTCCACCCAATCGACGGGGACGGTGTCGAGGACGTCGCTCTCCTCGCTCGCGGCCGGCGAGGAGGTTTCCGCGGGGGTCTCGATGATCTCGACGACGAGCGTCGCGGCCCGCTGCATCATCGGCACCTCCTCGCCCAGGTCTCGCAGCTGGGCGACCACGGCGTTCTTGTCGGCGATGGGGGCGTTGGGCTTCCGGGTGATGACGGCGGTCCCGTAGGTGCCGTCGGGGAGCTCGCCCAGCACCTTCTTCGCACGGCGCTTGAGTGCGTCGCCGCGGCGAGCGAGTTCGGCGCCTTCGCGGTAGTCGGCGGCGGCCTGCTCGATCTGCTCGACGGTGGGGAGCACGGCCTGGTGCTCGGCGTCGGGGGCCAGCTGCTCCGTCCGGGTTTCGCGGCGGAAAAACGCAGCGGCGATGCGTCGTACGATGCTCACGAGGTTCTCCTTCTTCATGATCGCGTAGGGGTCTCTCACCGCGGGGTCCGGTGTCTCTAGCACCGGGCCTCGCTCAGTTTTCGGTGGCGTTGGTGCGCTGGGCCGGGATAGTGGGGATCTTCGCCATGGCGTTGCCGTCCCACTCGTCGCGGGGGCGGATATAGCCATCGGCGACCTTCGAGTTGGGCGACCAGCGGCCTTGCTTGCGGATGGCCGCGGCGGAGGCACCGTTCTCGTCGGCGATGGTGGCGCCGGAGGCGCGAGCGCCGTGGGCGGTGAATTTGAGGCCGTTCTCGTCGTAGAGGACGCCGGCCTTGTCTGCGAGGGCCTGGAGGATGTCGTTGACGCTCTCGGCGGACAGGGCGTCGCCCACGTTGTCCCAGCGGTCGATGCGGCGCAGGACCGCGCCCTCGGTGACGCCGCGCTCCGCAAGGGCGTCGCGGTATTCGGTCCAGGCGGTGACGGGGTCGAGGAGGTCGTGGCGCCGGGGCATGGTGACCCACTCACCTTCGGCGGCCTGGTCGGTCTTGCTGCTCGCGAAGAACAGGCGGACGCCCTTGCGCGGTACGACCACCACGTCCAGGATGACGCGGGCGGCGAATTCCTTGCGGCGGGGCATGGACCAGATCGACCAGACGGCGATGAGCCGGTCCCGGAGGCCGCGCAGGGTGGTGGTGTCGCACTGCTGCACCATGGCGGTGAAACCGTCGAGGTCGACGGTCGCGGACTTCTTCACGCGGCGCCCACTGTCGGCGAGCCGTTTCTTGTGGGCCTTGATGAGCAGCCGGGCCGGCCGGGGGTCGGGGTGCCGGTCGACGGGGACGCGAGCCCAGGTGTGTGCGGCGAGGACTGCGGCGACGGCCTGCCCGAGGGCGGAGGCTCCGTACGGCTCGCCGGTCTTGTCGCTGGGGGTGTCGATGGTGACCCTGATCCATTCGGTGATGGTCTCGGTGGTCATGGGGAAGTAGGTCCTCCCGACGGCCGCGCACCACGATTCGGCCCGCTTGAGCCAGAAGTCATATTTCCGGTAGGTCTCAGCAGGGATAGCCGCCTTGAGCGCTTCGACCGTCTCGCGGCTCAGCTCATAGTCTGCGGCGGTATGGGTTGGAAGATCTGGTTTCTGAGCGACGGGAAGGAGCTCCGCGTCGATGATGTCGAGCTCGGTCATGAGTCCCTTTCCTGAGTCCCGGTAAGCACGGTTACCAGGACTGAGCCGTACCTTAGTTTGGAAGTTGGCGGGATGTCAGGCCGTTCCGGATCTTGGCCCCTCCCCTTCCCGCTCGGCGAGTTCACGGCGGAACCAGCAAGTGAGAGTGCGCCGCTCCTCCGCGGTGACCCGGTCCGACGGCACGCCCCAGAACTCCCCGGCCTCGACCGCTGGCCACGGCACGCGTTGAACGAGGACCGAGCCGAACGACCTCGCAGAAACGAGCCACTTGGCGTGCGGGTCGTCAGCAGCCGGCCGATAGAGGAGCATGCCGACCGCGGGTTCGTGGCCGGGCTTCCTCCACTCGATCATGCGCTGCTGGATCATCTGCTTCCGAGTCAGGGGCCGACTGAACGGCGCCGCCCTCTTGGACTTGGGGGCCGATTTCTCGGCTGTAATCGTCGTCATGCTTCGATGATCCTTACTCGATTTTTCGGCGTAAATGCAGGCAGTGCCGTGGAGGTCGCATCCGTGGTCACCTCTCCCTTCACAAGGGTCGGTCGTACGGAGTCGCCGGCCGCGGTGACGAAAAGGCAGTGCTGTTGGAGCCGCGTCCGCGCGCCGGACGCTGCTCCTTCGGCTGGCCGCTCCCCCGCTCGCGCGCCGCGAGGGGCTGGCCTGCCGTACTGGGGTGGTCGCTCTACCCGTCAACCGGGCCTGTGCTCAAAGGGTCGCGGTCGTGCTGCCCGTCTGCCGGGCCCCTGCTACCTCACGGGCCGGATGACGTCGATGGACTCGGCCCAGGCCGCCGCCCAGAACGCTCCCCAGCTCGCCGCCGTCGTCCACGCGGTCGCCCACGGACGCCGCTTCACCGGGACCGACTCCCACTCCACCTCGTCGAGGAGCTCCTCGCGGAGAGTCTGCGCCTGGCGCAGCATGATGGAGAGCTCGGCGGACTGCATGTCGCGCAGCTCCGCGTACGCCTGCCGAACGACCTGCTCGGCAGCATCCACGGCCAGGGCGGCGACTTCCGCGCCCCACGTCTCGACATCCCGGCGCAGCTCGGCCAACTCTTCGCGGAGCTCGGCGAGGCGGTCGGGCTGCTCCTCGACGGCCGCGCGGTTGGCGCGGGAGAGCTCGGCGTAGTCGGGGCCGTCGTCGGCGACCGGCTCGGGCATGACGACCGGGGTGAACCAGTCGCGCGGCTCCGGCTCTGCTGCGGGCCGTACGGGGACCATGTCGACGGCGCAGATGACCAGCGGCACGGGCTTGTCGTAGTCGGCGAAGACCCGGCGCACCATCCGGCCCCCGGCGTCGAGGCGGGCTCGCTCCTTACCGATGTCCCGGCAGGCCGCGAGAAGCTCGGCGGCGGTGTCGAAGCTGTCCGGGGTGGCCGAGACGAGGCTGCCGGGGAGGGTGGCTCCGGTGCTGGTCTCCCGCTCGTCCTCGCGGACCATGCCGAACCAGCGGTCGCGGCGCTCCTGGACCTCGAAGCCGTAGCCGTACTGGTCGCGGAAGAGCCACCACGCCTGGCCCCACCCGAGGTTCATGGGTGCGATGCGCTCGCCGTCGAGGATCGCGGGCGCGGTCGGCTGCGGCAGAGCCTCCCGCTTGCGGGTGCGCTTCTCCTGCTTCGCCTCCCCGGTCATCTTCCAAATGGCCTTGCGCTGCTGCTCCGTGGTCTGGTGAAGGAGCTCCATACGGACGGCCTTCTCGTGCCGCTCGACGGTGCGGGGGACGGTCAGGACGAAGACCTTGTCCGCCTCGCAGATGGAGAGGGCGGGCACCTCGGGGACAACGTAGGACTCCAGGGCCTCGCAGAGCGGCACCGGGGGGAGTTCGAGCGCGCTCGGGCGAGAAGGCACGGTCAGGGTCACCACGGACTCGTGGTGAAGGAGCTCACGTCCACCGTCCTGGCGCTCGCGCTCCTCGGCGAGCTGCTCCCAGCACTCCGCCTCTTCGGGGTCCGCCTGCGCGGTCTCTACGTCCAGCTCGGCGCGGGGCACGGTCTTGGTGCCGCTGCCGTCCTCCCACGCGATCAGGACCGTCGGAACCGTGGCGAGCGGGTTCACGCTGCGCACCGTGCCCCGCCGTCCCGCGACCGAGACGACGTCCCCGGAGGCGAGGAGACGCGCTCCATCCCGGCCGGCCGCCGGGGCGGGGTCGATATTCGCGGGGGTCTCGACAGGCTCCGCCTGGTAGCGCTCCTCCATGGGCTTGGTCTTGCCCTGAGGGTCGACCGCGTCCCAAAAGCGGGTGCTTGCGAGCTTCTCCGTCTCACCGCCGGGCAGGATGTGCAGCCCGTTGCGCATCCACATCGAGCCCTTGCCGTTGGCCTCCCTGCGCTGGGCGGCCTTGATTGCCTCGTCTGCCTGGGCGTTGTTGAGGAGCGCGGACGGCAGCGCGCGGGCGTAGGAGAGGGCCGTCTCACCGTCTGCGGTGACGGTGACCTGTCCGCCATCCTCCTTGGGCAGGACGAGGTAGCCCGCACCGGCGAGGAGCCGGACGCGGTCGGCGCGGACGGGACGGCCCCGGGTCAGCTTGAACTTCTTCCCGTCGGCGTAGAGGTCACCGGCCGCCGCCCACTCGACGATGTCAGCCATGGACGCGGACCACCCGAGCTTGGGCAGCACGTCGGCGGCCTTGAGCTCCAGGAGGTAGCGCGCGGTCTCCTCCTCGTCGCTCTCCTCCGGCTGGTCGCCGGCCGGGGTCTGCTCCGTCTCGGTGATATCCGCGGGGGCCCAGACGACCGGGGCGCGCTGGATGTCGCCGACGGTCTCCCACTCCCCCACCAGGCGGTAGGAGTTCCGCCCGGTGGCGAGAGCCTCCGCCGCCGCACGCGACGCACCCCGGGTGCCGAGCTTCTCGCCCCGGCACGCGCAGGTAAGGGCGCTACGGACCTCCGGGGCCGCCTGCGGAACGATGACGAGCCACACGTAGGGGTGGTGGTTGGCCGCCCGGCACCGCTTGGCGATGTGCTGGCGGATCGCGGGCATGATGTCCGCCGGGTACGGCACGGCCTTGAAGGGCGAGACGCCGTCCCCGCCGATCTGGTCGCGGTCGGTGTAGTACCGCAGGGAGTAGCGCCACCCGTTGTTCGCGGTGCCGCGCTTGGTCTCGCCCAGGTCCCGCAGGGCGAAGGTGTACGTACCGCCCCAGGTGCTCACTTCATGCTCGCCATGCCAGCCGCCCCGGTAGCCCAACTCCATCTCTCCGGGCAGGAGGTCGACGCGCCCGCCCGAGTCCTGCTTGGGCTCCTCCTGGACTTCGGCGGACTCGCCGGCCGGAGTCTCGGGCTCGGCGGGGATATTCGATACGGCCCGCTCCACGACCTCCCGGTCCAGAATGGTCACGCCGAGCTCGTCGATGACGGCCGCCGTTGTCCCCCGGTCCTTCGCCCACTCCCAGTCGGTGCCGAGCTCGCCCAGGTGCTCCGGGGCGGTCCAGCACAGCATGTGCCCGCGCCCGGCGGTCCGCCTGTCGCTGCACAGCTTCTTCGCGTCGGCTTGGGTCATCGCCCACAGGACCCGGCGGTGGGTCGGGTTGGAGCGGGCGGAGACGATGAACACGGCCACCGGCTCCTCGTCGGCGGGCTCGGCCTTTTCCTCCTGGACCTCCAGATCCCGGCCGGCCGGGGTCGAGGCCGATTCGTCACCCATATTCAGCGCGGCTGTGTCGGCGGCGTCCTCGCACGCGTGGGCCTGCGCCCACTGCGCCGCCTGGTCGCGCACGGCCTTTCGGTTGGTGCTCGCGTTCTTCGCCGCGCCCAGATTCCCCGAGAACTCCTCGGCCGCGCCGCACCCGGCGCACTCGCCCCGGTAGATCGCCACGCCGTACGCGTCGGACGCCCAGATCACCGCCACGCTCTCCGGCACGCCAGGAAGGACATCGCCCGGCGCGGAGCCGTACTCGCCGCCGATGTGCCACTCGGCCAGCGCCCGCGCGGCCTCTTTCGTCTCCCGCCACGACAGCTCGCCAGCGGGGCTCACGATGTGCCCATGCTCGCTCTCCTCGGGGCAAGCGGCCCCGCCCCGGCAGGACACCCACCACATGCCCTCGGTGCCGTCGCTGGCGTCGGCGGCAGGGTTCTTCTGCATGAGCTGGAACAGCTCCAGCTCCACGCGCTCCTGGACGGGCTCGGCAGCGTGCTCGTGCCAGGCGGCAAGCGCCGCCTCTTGCGTCTTGAACCACCACACCTCGCGGGAGCTGCCCGGCTCGATGAGCTCCAACCCGTCCTTGCAAGAGCACGTCGCGCGGAACTGCCCGGCGTGCCGGGTGACGAGTGCTTGCACGATCCGGCCTCGGTGGCCGCCCTCCTCGACGCGCAGGGGCTCGGCGAGCGCGTCCACCTGTTCCTGGGTGACGATCTGAACGTTGTTGCAGTGCTCCGAGGACACGGAGCCGTCCTCGCCTACCACCGCCGTGAGCCAGTTGCCGTTGCGGTACACCCGCTGCACCCGCCGGGCCTCGGACTGCTCGTAGTAGTGCTGCACGACCAGGTCACCCAGCCTGATAGGCCGCCCCTTGGCATCCACGGGCAGCATCCACGCGGCGGCCTTCTTCTTCTCCTTGTAGAGCCCGAGGGCGTGGTAGCCCGCCAGCGCCTCCGCCGCTCCCCACGGCGACAGCTCGGACACCTTGAACTCCTCGCGCGAACCACCGTCCAGCGTCGCGGGCTCCGCCTGCCAGACGCCGTGGTTCTGGCCCTTGGCCATGAGGCACCACTCGCCCTCGCGGCCGTCCACGGTGACGATCTGGCCCCTCTCGAACGGGCCGTAGGGGTCCTCGACGACCGGGTCCGGCGCGTCCTTGATCTTCGGCTCGCGCGGGGTCTTCACCGGGGCCTGGTCGATCCCCAGCTCGGCGACGTAGACGCGAATCACCTGCTTGGCCAGGGCCTCCGTACGGGCCTCGCCGATGACCGGCGCGCACGGCTCCCCGGTGCTCATGTCGTGGACCACGAGCGGGAGATCCTCGCCCCACATGTCCGACGAGCTGCGCTCCCGCTTGGAGATCGAGAAGGTGCGCCCGCAGGAAATCCACTCGCCCTTGCGGTCGCCCGCCCTGACGGTGGCACCCTTCGGCTTGCCGCGACCGGCCGGGGGCAGGCTCTCCACGTACTCCGTGCGCTCGCGCGCCGTCCGCTGCGGCTCCTTCGGCTCCGCCGGTGCCTGCGGCTGCTCCTCGGCCGTCCTCGGGGTGCTGACGGCCTTATTCGCCGCCTTCACCTCCTGCTTGGCACGGATCGCTTCGGCCTCCGCGTACAGGGCCGCCACGACATCCGGGCGCGGGTTGCTCTCTCCCGCCTCCAGGGCCGCCGTCACCATCTCGGCGACGAGCGCGTGCAGGCGCTCCTTCCAGTCCACCCAGGAACCCATGTGCCCGCCGACCTTGCCCGCCGTCTTGTAGGCGACGGCCCAGGGTTCGCCCTGGTGGCTGTGCGTCTCGACGAGTCGGGGCGCCAGGTGCTCCGCGCACACCCCGATCCGACCCATGACCGTCTCGCCGTCCTCGCCGAGGATGTCCACCAGGAACCGGCCGGGCGACTTCCGGGCCCGGCACCCGCCGTGCTCCCAGCCACCCGGTGCGCACTCGGCCGCGTCCTTGCCATGCGGAGCGTCGGTGCCGACGATCCGCCAGCGCTCCGTGGGGACCTCATGCAGGCCGTCCACGGTGAGGTAGTACGCCGCCCGCCGCCGGAAGGCGCCGTCCACGGCCCCGCCCCCCGAACCGGCCTCGACGAACCAGCCGCTCGGGCGGTGCTCCCACCCCCACGGGTACTGCGCCATGATGCCGACGCGGCCGTACCGCTCGACACGCCAAACACGGTCCTCCAACTGGGTCTCGGTGAGCTGCGCACTCCAGGCCACGCGCTCGGAGTTCACGTGCCCATACCGGGCCCACACGTCCGCCGCCCACGCCGCCGACTCGGAGTCCGCCCGGCACCACGCGACGGCCGCCGCAAGGCTGTTGTCCTCGTCCAGCTCCGCCCACCAGAACCACCCGCCCGACGAGGAACCGGCCGTCGAGAACGGGGCCCGCGCCACCTGCCAGCGGTCCGGCTCGTACGACCGGGCACACAGCCGGTAGCCGTGCCCGGCCGCCGTTGTGAGCGTCCAGTCGTGGCCGTCGTCCTCGGGCCGGTGGTGCTCACCCGCGTACGACTCGACGGTCTCGCCCGGCTCCAGCTCGACGGGGAACTCCGGCTCCGGCTCCGGCTGCTCCTGGACGTCACCGCCCAGCGGGCGGACGGGCACCCGCGTACCCGCGCTCCCCCACAACCCCACGCGCTCGTATCCGTGCTTGCTCAAGAACCGGTCGAAGGGGCCGCCGTCCACACGCGGGTTACGGACCAAGGTGGAGTCCCGCCAATGCGTCTTCCCGCACGTGCAGATGCCGGACACCGTCTTCCCGCCCGAGCTGAGCTGGGACTTCCCCGTCTCGGCGTACCTCATGGTCATGTCGCACGCGGGCCCCGGCACCGGCTGCTCCTGGTCGCCGTCGAGCGGGCGCACCGGGGCAGCCTTGGCGTTCGCGTTCCCGCCGGACAGACCGACGATGCACGACCGCCAGTCACCCGCCACGGCGTAGCCCAGCTCGGCGAGCAGCTCCTCGACGGCGCGCGGGGCGACCGATGCAAGGTTGGTGTAGGCCCGGTCCTGGTCAGCCCGGATCACCGGCTTGAGCTTGTCAGGCAGGCACTCGCCGCACTCGCAGATCAGGCACAGACCGACCCCGAAGGAGCGGTCCTCGATGAGCTGCGCCTCATGCGGGACGGCCGGGCACGGCTCCGGCATGTACGGGGTCCACCCGTCCAGCGGGAGCGATTCGAGCCGGAATCCGGCTTCCTCACACACGCACTCCGGGCAGTTCTCCCACACGTACGAATATTGCGGTCCGTCCACGGAAACGACCGGCCGCTCCGGGCACGTGCACTCACCCGCGATCTCACAGCGGTAATCCGCACAGTGCGAATAGCACCGGGCCGTACGGCCGTCGGCGTACAACTGCGCGGGCATTCCCTTGGACGTCGTGAGGATGCGCGACGGCGCGCCGTCCGGCACGGTCGCGAAAAGCTCCGCGCGGTGCGCCCTGATCTTCTCCTCCACGTCCTCCCAGTTGTCCCCCATGTTGAAATGGAAGCCACCCCTGAGAGAAATCGTCATGGCGTATCCGGGAATCGTCTGCCCGACCCGGTAGAACACTCCGCCGCATTCCACGGTGCGCTCACGCGCGGAGGGGTCGAAGTTGTCGCCCCGGTGCCAGTCCTGGACGACCTTGACCGGGAGTTCTTCCGACTCCTCAACCTCGACCGGCTCCGGCTGCGGGTTGGCGGAGATAAAGGCGGCGACGGCCCGGATACCGAGCTCATCCGAGCATCCGTGACCCTGCCCTTCCTCGGTCCCCGGCTCCCACTGCCAACGGGTCGACGCGCCCAACGCGAAACGCCCCTTGCGCCACACGAGGGTGAAGCGTTCCATCCAGCCGTACGCTTCACCGTAGACGCGTACCGCCCACATGCCCGGCTCGATTTCCTCGCAGTTGGTCACGTCCCAATTCGCATCCTCGCATACGGACACGAACTTTTGGACGGCGGATGGTGCCTGATTTTTGGCAGAGCTCTCCCCTTGCACGTGACCCATTTTCGAGAAACCCCTATCGTAAATCGTCGCCTGGATTGCCCGGGTTCAGCGGGCACGCCCTTTTAGGCATGGGTCGATTATCTCGAAATTCGCGGCAGGATACCAGAGAAAATAGGGTCGGGAAGCGTGATTAAAGTGACGTTCATGGGGTGAGATTTCGCTTGCGGTAGGCCCGATTCCCTGAATGCCCAGACAAGGTGCGAGATGTCACACTAAAAGCGACCCCCCGGCCCTTAATTTACTTTTCCGGAGAAATGGGGGCCCGGCCTGTCGCACAGCAGACGGCTATTCAAGCACAAGCAGTGTCACTTTCCGAGACAGTGGCCCGAGTTCCTGTCCGGGCTGCTAGAATCCCGCTTCGAGAACTCCAGTCGCCTGGACTCTCGCGCCCCGCCGGGGTTCACCCTCCGCAAGGAGCGGCCGGCGGGGCTTTCCCGTAGCCACGGCCCACCTACCGGTTCAGCCACCAGCGCTTGCCCCACGGCGTCAGCAAAGCGTGATACCACCGCGCGGTCACGTCCAGTCGGGCGATCTCGGTGAACTCCCGCAGCCCCATCAAGAGGATGTCGCTGCTCACTACTTCGTCACCATCAAGCTCGAACATGTCCCGCGTGCCAATGAGGCGGGCACTCCGCGTCAGCTTCGTCCACTGGAGTGTGGGCACCGAGCCTCCCTCGGTCGTATCCATGCTCACGATGTACTCGAAGAGCTGGTTGGCGGCTAGCCGGACATGCTTGGGAGCGCGTAGCTCGACCGCTTGCAGAGATGCAAGCATCTCTGTCACGACGTACCGGTCCGCCTGCCCATCGAAGAAGAAGGCCGCGCACGCGGCGATGAACCGGTCGTAGACGGCGGCCCGGTCTTCGCGACGGCCGTGCTTGACCATGACGTACGGGCTCGCCGCACTCTGCGCCATCCGCAACGCGGCACCTGCTCCACGTGCCCCGCCGGCTGCCGCACTGATCGGTTCCATCTGATCCCCTCCCTTGTTACGCGATGACCTTGCCAGTCAAGCGACATCCGGCCCAGTGATTTCGTCGCGCGGCTGACCCTCGGGAAAGCGTCGATTGTCAGCCTTCTCAGATCTCGGAAGCCCTCGGCGCGCCTCGGACGCTCTCACCGCGACTCACTGAGGCTCACCCTCACCCCATGGCCGGATCGACTTCGCCGCCCCGACTGGCGGCGCTGAGCCGTGCCAGACTCGGGCCATGACCGCATCGATCCGGCCAACTTGGCGACGAACTACCTAGCAGGACTTAGCAGTAGTTAGTAATAGTTCGCGGCTCTTTCGCGTCTCGCAGCGTTTCACGGTGTTTCACCTGCGCAGACGTCCCTCCTGGCAGTTTCCGCACCGGTGCCTCGCCAGTCCCCGCCGGCGCAACTACGCTCCAGGCACACCCCGGTTCTCGGGATGCGTACCCCCACATCACGCCTTCTAGGAAGGGAACTTCGTCATGCCTGCATGGCCGCGTATCACCTGCCCTGTCTGCCGCCGCTCCGTGGCCGTGAACCCTGACACCCGGCGGATCGCCGACCACAAGCACCCGCGGCCCCGCGAGCGCGCCCTGGACCTGGTTCTGTGCCACGGATCCGAGCGCGAGGTGGAGCTGGGCGGGGTCATGTTCCTGCCCTTCGAGGAAACCGAACCGGCGAAGGAGGAGATGCTGTTCTGACCTTGACGCCGGGCGGCTCCGCTCAGTACTTCACGAGGTCTGCGGGCACCTTCTACACGTAGACCTTCGGTCCCCCCGCGATTCTGACGAGCTCCTCGCGAACGCCTGACGGGCGCCGGCTCGACCCGACATGATCGGGCAATGGACTACTTCACCCTCCCCGTACCGGCCGGCAGTGACTCCACGACCGTCAAGGCGGCGCTCCGCCGGGCGTGGAACGCGTGCGCGGCTGTACGTTGCCCGAAGTGCGGGGCTGCGGCGTGGCAGTACTGCCGGGACCGGACCGGCGGCGTTCTCTACGCGACCCGCTTCCACAAGCCGCGACAGGACGCCGCAGGCACGCCGACGATCCTGGGTGCGGTGGGGATCAATGGCTTGAGCTGGGCGAGGGCGAAGGGCAGGTTCGTGTGGGACGACCGGCGCGTCTCGGAACTCTGACTCCTCATTGCTGCCAGAAAGGCAATAAGCCACTGCTCAAGGAGGCGGACCCCGGGCGCCAGCCACGCTCAGCGCCGCGTGGGGGTACGTCAGCGCTCGAAGGGCCCGTTGAGCTGGGCCGGTTGCTCCATGAGGCTGAACCGCCGGCCCTTCCGCCGCTGCTGAACGCTTCCGAGTACCTGCGACGATACGGAGAACCACAGGTCAGAGCGTTGCTTCGCGAGCTGATTGCGGGCACCGAGTTGCATGTCACCCGCCACTCCCCGTGCTGACGTTGGGGCATCCCACCCCTCGGCACAGGAGTGTGCTGCTCATGTTCCAGTCCTTGGCGCGCCGGATAGCGGCGCCGGGTACAACGAGGCCCCACCGGAAACCGGCTCCGGCCCGAGCAGCGGCGGCCGGGGAACCCTCTGGATTGGCTCAAGTCCCGTGCGGCCAGGAGTCGTCCTGGGAACCCTGGCCCGTATGACGCTCGATGACTGGCTCAAGATGGCGCCCATAGGTGCCGCGCTGATCACCGCGTTCGCCTCCGTGTGGGTCGCGGTGGCTGGGATAAAGCGTACCGCTTTGACCGCGCTGCACACCGCCCACACCGGCCCGCGCACCACCGCGGTGACCGCCTTCCTGGAGGCCGTGGACGAGGCCCGCCGCGATCCCACCCAGAAGACCGTGGACGCCGCCCGGACGGCGAAGCTCGGGCTCGTGTTCCTGACCTACGGCGACCAGCCGGCAACGGTCGCCGTCCGGGAAAAGGCCCGCGAGTGTGTACGGGCGCTGCGCGCGGCGCAGGATTCTCGATCCGCTCTGGCGCAGGTCCCAGCGGAGAAGCTGTTCGCCGAGCTGGAGGCCGCCGCCGCGTACGAAGCGGCGGATCTGGCTGAGCTGTGGAACGCGGGGGGCGCGGCTCACGTCGACTCCCGCACCGGCAAGCCGTACACCACCCACATGCAGGACGCCCTGGCGTTCGTGCGGAGCGTGTACGCCGACCAGCACATCGCGTACCGGGAAGACCGCGCGTCGGTGGACGTCAACAGCGACGACCGTGACCCGGGCAGCATCTGCAACGAGGCCCAGCACTGGGCCGCCAAGTCCGGCCACGACGTGTGGGGGATGATCGAGAGCGGCCACGTGCGGGAGACGCGCCGGCACCTGCGGGACCGACACGGTGAAGCCCTCGGGGACCTGGGCCGGTACCGCAAGGAGTTCGCCGAAGTGGCCGCCGAGTGGATCGCCACAGCCCCCGAACCTCCCCGGTAACCTCCGGCCGTTCACGATCGGATGGGGGGCAGGCCGCCGCGCTCCATCGCCAGGCGTGCGCCGTCGTCCTCCTGCACCGCAACGGGCTCGGTCACGAGGCCGCCTCGAACTGATGATCGAGTACATGACTCAGCTCCAGTGGCTGGCCCGGGATGGTGAGGACGCCGTGGACTCGACGAGCAAGGCGTTCCAGTACAGCCACGGCAAGCTGCGCAAAGCGGTCGACACGGGCGGCGTGTTCACGTACGACGACGAGGTGGCTGCCACAGCCGACGCCGTGGCGGCGGCGGTCATCCCGCCGAACTCCGCGAACGAGTTCAACCTTACGACCAAGCTTCTGGGGGGCCTTGGGAACGGGCTGCCCGAGATCTGGACCAGCGAGACGCAACACTCCCACTCCGGAATCACCGCGGCGCGTGTCTTCTTCGACGACAGCGCGGAAGAGACCGCCCAGATCTATGACAGCCCGCACTATGGCAATGCGTCCGACCCGGACGAGCTGTCTCCCTTCGTGGCGTTCATGCTGCTGTACTTCGGCATGGAGGCGTTGAACGATCTCATGGTCGGCGCTCCGTGGGCGAACGAGCTGCATCGGATTGGCCTCGTCGCCGGGCTCCTGGACGCGGCCGCGGACGATGAGGCAAGCATCTGACATCCAGGGGTCGGTAAGAGCCGTGACTGGGCCACCCTCTCCTCAACCAGTTGCAATGCCGCAAACAATCTTTCGGCAATGGAGCAGGATGGCCTTGACTCGGCCCTCTATCGGATTTAGTACATGAACCAACCGTCCTTGGACGACTCTGCCATCCCGAGAACTTCAAGTTCATAGCGATTGTCGAGTTCGAGACCACACCTGTAGCAGTCGAAGTAGTCGGGGCGCTCCCCCCTATTACGCCGGGACCTCCCCTTCCTCCGGGACTGATTGTTTAGGGATGCACTCACATCTCCATCTGCTCCGCATACAGGGCATTTAACCGACCGAAACAGACACTCGCCGTACTCGCTCCTGTCTGTATCCGGCTCCACCAAGTCGGCATTCGCGATCTCTGATGCCGTTTTCCCGTAGTACAGAACCCGATAAAGCTTCTTGGCACACCTGACCTTCACCGCTACTGCTATTTGGGCCGCTTGGAAGCTGTCGCTGCGGAAATCGTCGGCCACGGGCTCCAGCAAGCCGTCTTCCCAGTCCTCCGGTTGCGGCTCATCGTCAGCTTCGACGCTGGCCTCCTTAAGGACCTTCTCTGCCGCAATCTGAGCGTTCCGCTGCATCTGTTCGAGGTCCAGGCGGTTGTCTGCCCACACTCCCCAGAAGGCAGGAATGTCTTGCTGGAGGTCCAACAGGACAACGTCCGCCACGGTGACGGCAATAGCTAGGGCGTCATGAGTGATGGTGTCATCATGTGCACCGAGGTGCGCCACCCCATTGCGCGCAGTCAGGAGCGGGTCGAGATCACGCTCCTTGACCGGCATAGCGATGAGGGTGCTCGCCCGTCTGTAGGCATCGAGGGCACCGATCGTCTTCACCTTGGTCTCAGGAGAGGCAGCGAAGGTGCTCTGGCCAGTGGCGTGAAGGAGGCTACTGAAGTCGCGGCCATCGACGAGGAGGGACGGGTGACGAGCGGCCAAGAGCGCCTTGAGCAGGTGCTCTGTACCAATGCCCCCATGAAGTACAGCCATGTCGTTATCACTCGTGCACCAAGCGCTCATCGCCCGGTGCATCTGGCGCTGGGCGGAGGCAAGAAGGCGAGTCGTATCCATGCCTGTAGTCCTAGCAGGTTGTCGCGTTGCTCCCAGCAGGTAGGGGGAGTTCGAGCGCTCCAAGTGGCACGGTAACTCGTGTGTTGCCCAGGCGGACCATCCCAGCTCTCGGGGCCATGTACACACTCATCGCGCCGTTATCGAGGGCATTTCGTCATGTCCAGGTGACCGCTTACCCATTGCTCTGTCTGCCGTCGCTCCATCGCGGCGAATCCCGGCACCCCAAGGTCGTGGATCGTAGGCACCCCGGCCCCCGGGAGTGCGCCCTCGACCTGGTGCTGCACCCTGGGTCGGAGCGGGAGGTCGAGCTGGGCGGGGCCATGTTTCTCCCCTTCGACCTGGGCGAGCTGGCGAAGGAGGAGATGCTGTTCTGACCTTGACGCCGGGCGGCTCCGCTCAGTACTTCATGAGGTCTGCGGGCGCCTATCCGCGCCTCATCGCCAGAGACTCAGGCACTGTCAGAGCGTCCATCTAGCCTGCCGGGATGACCAGATACCCGCAGGCGGACGCAAGCCCTCTCAACGTCCCCTGCCCCTCCTGCGTGGCCGCTGAGAGGGAAGCCTGTCGTACGCGCAGCGGAACACCGGCCAGGCCCCACAAGGCGCGCGCTGACGAAGCCCGAGCGGCAGCGCTCAGGGCACAGAGAGAACAGTACGAACAACTACGGGCCGCCGCCGAGGAGGCGGCCGGTGAAGCGGCGGCTCTGGTCGCTCCCGTCGACCCGCCCCAGAACGTGCCCTCGGCGTTCGCCGCAATCTGGCGCAGGCACGCCGTCCGGATCGTGGCCTTCCACCTCGCCATGGAGCGAGTATTCGGTGAGACAGACTCGGTCGCCAAGCGCGTGGAGGAGCTGCGACTCGAAGCCGATCGTCTGGGGAGTCCCGCATGGGTGGAGCGGCAGATCACCGACGGGGGTCTTCTCCGGGGCGTGTCCGTTCCGGGAACCGTCTGGGCGCGCGGCTGGCACCACCTGATCACCGGATCTGCGCCCCGGCGTCGACACCCCGATGACCTGCGGGCAGTGGCCGGCCGCGTCCGGGAATGGCTCGCCGCGGACCGAATCGCCGAGTACGCGGAACGCGCGTACTGGTCCCAGGACGAGAACCGCACGCGCCGGATGACTCGGGTGCTCACCTCGGCGCTGGAGGCCCTCCAGGACCACCTCGGCTATCCGAACAGCAGATGCGAGGTCACCATCCCCATCATGACGTCCGAGAGCAGCAGCAATTACGGACGCGCTGACGTCGCGCTGTTGTCCTGTTCTCTTGAACGACCAGACATCGTCTTCGAGATCGATTCGCAGCCGAACCAGGATGCGGTCGCGAAGCTGCGCTACGCGGCCGATGCCGGTGCTCTGCCGGTCTGGGTGCGGCACGGCAAAGGGCCGATTCCCGTGCTTGACGGGGTTGCCGTGATCGACGTGCGGCCGGATGCTCTCGCCCGTGCAGCGCTGCGCCACCGTCCGAAGCGGGTGCAGGAGGGACGCGATCCCGTCATCGATACCGGCCCATACCTGTGGTGATGCGCCTCCGTGCTCGCTAGGGACGCTCACGCTTCTCATCAACGCGGGACGCCGTAGGCCGATATCCGGCGCCGCCGGCCCTCGTGGGCAGCCCATGAGCGACGAGATCGAGCGAGAGGTTACCGCGGTAAGCACTGGGCGCTGGCGGAAGTGCGGGCGAGGGGGCCCGGCGGATGATGTGCCGGTGCGGGGCCGAGCGCGAATTGCGCGACGCGTGCGTGAAGGCAGGCGACCCAGACGAGCTGCTAGCCAAGGCGCTGGAGGAGCTCGGGGACGGGAGCACCTGTGCAGGAACTCGTGCTGCTCGCGGCCGGGATGCTGGTGGCGCGGGCGGAAACCCACATCGAGGTGGCCATGGAGCTCCTGGACCGCGAGGCGCTACTCCTCGCGGTCCAGGAGCAGATGATCGATCTGTGGAACCGGTTCCGAGCCGGCGGGGGCTGATGATCGGTCCCTTCGCATCGCCGGAACCGGTTATCAACACGCTCCGTCAGCTCGTTTCACGCAGACGCCTCAGGAAGCGCATGAGGGACGCCATCAGCTCCTTCGGGTTATCGACCACCTCGACCGGCAATCGGTCTACAAAGGCGAAGCCAGCGTCCCTCAAAAGGTGGTCGCGCGAGGTGTCGACAGCTCTGCGGACCCGATGATGAGGTCCATCGATCTCCAGAACGCCTGCACGGCCTCTGTACGTGACTACCAGGTCCGGCTCCCACGTGTGTCCGGAGACCCGTCCGTACGGCAAAGGGAAGATCGAGATGGTCTCCTCGGCAGGCAGTTCGCTCTCCTGGATGTGCTTCAACGCGCGGTACACGCGCAGCTCGCCAGCGTTCGTGAAGGCCAGACGATCCTCGACAAACGTAGGCTTCTCTGGCATCATCCGCCGTGCCTGATTTGCCGGTCGATCGCCGCTCATCATCGCTTCCAACCGCTCGCGCCAGTCAGGCCCGACACGCGGCATCGTCTCGCGAAAGCCAATCCAGTCCACGCCGTAATCAAGGCGCGCGGAGACCCGGCTGAACACCTGACGCAACGCCTCCTGAGCATCCTCGGCAAGACTGGCGTAGTCGGCCGGATCGAACTCCAACCAGAGATCGATGCTCCTGTTCTCGTAGTCGTCTTCGATCTCCGCACTGCGAACCTGGCGCAGCAGCTCCACGTGAGGCAGCTCCCCTCGCTGGAAGAGCAGAGCAGCCATGTGCCCCAACAGCGAATCCGCTTTCGCTCGCCGCCTGTCTTCCTCCGACGCTTGGCCGTCGTTGATGATCTCGTCGTACGTGCGTGCGGCCGGCACCCACGTGCCGGACCTGATCGGCTGCTCCGCCACTGCCCCTCCCAACACTCGCTCGTCGGATCAACATACCGAGGGGTGCTGACAGTCGAGGCGGCGCCAGCCTACTGATGTCGTCTCCACCTGCACGAGCCTGGAAGGGGACGGATCGTCGAGCAGGTGCACGCACGATCCGCCACCAAACCGTAGAGTCCCCGCCATGGCGATAACCCTTTACCACTTCACGAAGCCCGAGCACTGGCCCGCGATTGCCTCGTCTGGGACCCTTGAGCCTCGTTGGACGGCTGCCGGGCCGGACGTGGTGCCCACGCTCCATCTCATGGACGCGCCGAACCGCGAGCTCCTGCCGTGGGCCTTCCGCGAGGACTACACCGTGCGGATCCAGGTGAGCGTGCCCGAGGCGGAGGTCCACAACTGGTACACGTGGGGCAAGGACCATGTACCCGCCAACGCCCATATCTCGTGGGGGATCCCGGTGTCGCGGCCAGAGGGGACGTATCTGTCCCACGGCAACAAGGGCAGTGCTCACTGGCGCGTGGTGGAGCGCTCCATTCCCCAATCTGAGTGGGTGAGGGTGGAAGACCTCGACACCAACCAAGTCTTGTGGTTGTCAGCCGAAGCCTGATCGTTTTCCGGTGAATCCGATCCCCCGCCGGGGGCGAGTCGCCAGCCGACCGCCGCTGAATCGACTTGAACGGCCCTGGTGCGACTTTCAGACCCAACCACAACCCGTCTATTCAGGCCAAAACGGACGCCAGTGAGGGATCTTCAGGGTTGCGGGAGAACCCTTAAACGGTCTGCCAGGCAGGCAGTGGGAGACTCTTGCCATGCCTATGCAGCCTTTCGCAACCGACTGGGACCGCGCGACCGTACAAGAGGCCGAACAGTGGAACTGGCTCGCGGTTGAGATAACCGAGATCCGGCGATGCGCCGAGGCTGGCGACCAGGCACACAACCGTCTTGCTCTCATCCTCCTGGACCACCTGGTGGAGGTGGTCATCGGCCGCGAGGTCAACGCCCGGCTCGCGCTCCAGGTCGCTGACAGCATCATCGCGGAGATTCGTGAGTTCCGTGACGTTGGTGGGGAGCTCACCGAGGAGCTGAGCCAGTTGGTCGACGATCACGTGGGGCCGGAACGCCGCAAGGCCATCGATGACCACCTGCACGAGAAGACCAAGTTCCTGAAGCAGAAAGGCGTGCTGACAGCCCAGGAACGCGAAGTGCTCGACCGGCTGCACCAGTACCGCAACGCCGCATACCACCGAGACACACTGGAGTCTGATCTGATCTCAGATCTGGTACTGGCCTACAGGGTTTTGGCTAATGAACTTATCGGCCGGCATCGCCCGATCATGTGGGCCATGGCGTCATCGAAATCCGATCGCGTCGTAACGCCGCAGCAGCTTCGGGGCCAACTCATCGAAGGCGTCGATGTCAATGTAAAAGCGATGGCCCGCCGGTTCCATGGTCACGCGGTGAAGCGGATACATGCCGTTGTTGCGGCTGTGGCCACCGCGCGGCAACTGTTGGGCGTCGACAGCTCCGGGAAAGCGGACGCCTCCCTCCCGGATGACGACATGGCCAGAATGCTGACCGGCCTCACCGACGTGTCCAAGCACCTGCCGTCCTGGGCGAAGCAGGCGGAGGGACTGAAATCCAAGACGTCATCGCTCACCGGGCTGATGATTCCGTTCATCAACCTAGACCGGGCCCTCAACCGCATCGAGCCGTCCGTCAGGCGCCTCGAAATGATCCTGGACTACTGGGAACAACAGCGGATCGATGACCTCCGCGGCAAGTAGCAGTCCCCCCAACGAAATCACATGTAGCCAGCCGTCACTTAAGGGTCGCCCCCGTAACCCTGAAGAAGGCGCCAGAGAGCTCGCTGATCTCCGTGGTCTACCCCGCCACTTCCTCGTCAGATCCGATCCCGGGCTGGGACCCGTCGAGCCCGCCCTCGGCCGCGATGCGCTGGAGCCCCTCGCTCCAGGGCTGCCCCTTCATGAGGTGGCTGAAGGCGTCCATCGCCGTCCACATGAGCACGAAGGCGATGTACGGCGAGCGGTCGGCAGGGTTGGCCGCGCCGTGGCGGAGGGTCGGCTCGCCATGGAGCACCACCTTGTCGTCGGCAGTGTCGTCGAAGAAGCACTGTGCGGCGGTGAGCGTCGGGTGGGCGAGCTGGGTCTCGCCGGTCCACGCGGCGAGCAGCGGGGCGCCGAGCCGCTTGAGGAGCGGGTTCAGGTTGATGAACTGGTTGGCCGGGTTGGAGGGGATCTCGGCGGCCTGGACGAGGTCGGGGATCGTGGGGTCGTACGGCAGGCCGGCGAGGTCGGCGGCGTCCCGGAGCTTTTTCTGGCTGTGCTTCAGGGCCAGGTTCATGGTGTCGACCGCGTCCGCGCCGTCTTCGGCGAGCCAACGGATCTGTGCCATGTGTTCTATGAGCGCGCGGCGGTTGGGGGCGGCCTCGTGGCCGAAGCCCTTCCGGTGCAGCAATACGACAGCGGCGGCTTGGCGGTGCATGGCCGCGAGGAGGCCCCATGCGACGTAGTAGGGGCGGTTGTCCTCGTCGGGGTTGAGCTTGCTCCCCACGGTCTCCATAAGCTCGGCGAGCGCGGTGAGTCCGGCGTACGCGAGCCGGTTGTCCTGTTCGACGTCCTCGTTCATGCCGGACATGATCCCGGGGCGGAGGAGGATCGCACCTCCTGTTTCCGCAGCAATATCGCGGGATATCTGGCACTGCGGAGACTGGGGGGTAATCGTACGACTACAGCGGCCGGCAGTCCGGCTACTCCGCCACCGAGCAGCCCGCGATGGGAGTGATCTGACGGCGAGTACCGCCTCGGCCTCGGGACACTTACGCTGGTCATGGACGATCACTCGGTCTCAGCTTCGTGCCTCACTCGGACGCCAGCCTGGCTCTGCACTCGTGTTGCCCCAGCAGCGACGACACCGAGGAGGGTCCTATGGGCCCCGAGAAGTACAGTCCCCTCGCTCCCGATCCGGACGTGCACGAAACGGGGGCTCGACGGACCGAATCCGGCGGGACGTCTGATCAACGCCGACCAGTTCGACCATGGGATGAGCCGCGTCACAGCGACGCTCCGGGCTACCCGGTAGCGCACGCGCGGATGCGGGCCATGCCGCACTGGAGCAGTACGGCGGAGGGGCCATGCCGACCCCCTGCGGTGGTCACGTGGACGGCTCAGACGACGGTCTCGTGCCCGGCTACCGTCCGGGAATCGAGTTCCGGCACGCGCCCGCTCCGGAGTTCCCTTCGGATACCTCTCCGCAGCGCAACGTCTTCGCGAGGCCGGTCGTTCAGAGCCGGGATGTGGGCGACAACTTTATGGACGAGACGCGCGCGGTGCGGGGAGGCCGGCGGTGAGCGGGCGATATGGAAGCCGCGAGGGCGAGGAAGCGGCATACCGCGAGCTCGACCGGCTCGCCGAACGCCTGGAGTCGGCGGCCCGGAACTGCACGGCCCCGGAGCACGGGCGGATGCCGGAGGGGGACGTGCGGCCGTTCTCGCTGCCGGACCGCTATATCTAACGGAGCCATGTCGGTTCGTGGAGCGTCCGTGGAGCCGATCGCGACGTCCGCTGAGTGCCAGACGGCGAGGTCCCCCGCTCGGTCCGGCAGCGGGGCGTGCCTACGGCCTGCTCACGTGCTGGGACGACTCCAGTAGAGCTGCTCAAGATCCGAGAAGAACCTGCGGATGAACGAGAGGTCGTCGCGAGCGTCGAGTATCTCCTTCCCGCCGAAGCGGAACACCTCGTAGCCCTTGAGCCGGAGTGCACGGTCTTCCGCGGCCATCTCGGAGTAGAGGTCTGCCGCCGCCTCCCACTTGCCTGATCCAGGGGGAACCTCCCGCGCGTAGTGCTGCTTGCCGTCGACCTCGATCACGACCCGCACGCCAGCGGGCAGCAAGAGCAGGAAGTCCATGCGTTCTCGCGCGAGTCGGCGAGGCTTCTTCAGGAGCCGCCGCTGCCGCTCGGTGAGCGGGTCGAAGTGGAGGTAGACCTGGGGCAGGAGCGCGGGCTGTGACATGGCGTCGGGTTCGGCGTAGCGGCTGGCAAAGGCGTGGAAGAGGAAGCGCTCGGCCTCTGAGGCGAGTGACGCCTTCAGCCGTTCGTAGAGCGATCGGGCCACAGAGCTGTCGTCGGCGCCCTCCATGTCGTTCTGTGCACGCCACCAGTCGATGAGTTCGCCCCAGGTGAGACCGGCGTCGGTCAGCGGGCGGTTGTAGACGAGGCAGGTGTCCGCGTGCTCGACGATCTCGATCGCACCGTCCACGACCTGGTCGATTACGATCTCCGGCTTGAGGCCGGTGGAAGCGAAGATGATGTTCTTGAGTCCGCCGTCGGCACCCCGCAGCCCGCTGTCTCCAGTGCAGCTGGCCTCAAGCTCATCAAGCTGCACCCATACCGGGGCAAACAGCTCGTTCAGGTACCCGCGCCGCGCGGCCCAACTTCCGCCCATGTCATTGCGGCTCCAGTAGCCGTGGAAGCTCCGAAAGTCCCGAAAGGGCGGGTTGAAGGCAATACCGAGCCGACGGAGCAAAGCCTTGAGGGTCCGAAGGCATTCGGCAATCTCATCCTCTTGAAGCCGGCATCCACCACCTGTGCCGTACTCCTCCAGTTCTGCGTGTGCAAGGCGCGTGAGGCCCTGGGCCGCGTCGAGGTCGGATATCCCCTCCGGTGCCTTGGTCCTGAGTTCAGTGATCAACCCAGCATCCAAGCGCGACCCCCACGACGACCACGGGTCTCCGTTCATCGACCACCCGGGATCTTGCTCCATCTTGAAGAAGTCGTCCGGCTTCATAGCAGCAGGCTACTGACGCCCACCGACAACGAGGGCCCTATGTGCGGGTCCAGCCACCGGGTCCGGGCGGCTGTTCAACGCGTGGCCCGGCGCGATCAACTTTGGTGACCTCGACGCCGCCGGGAACGACGTCCTGCTCCGTACCACGGGGGCTTCGACGTGCAGGTGGCCAGAGTGGACAGGAGCTTCGGCCGGCCACTACTCCGAAGGAGGGACAAAAGCGCGCGCCTCCCCGACGTTCCTCCGGCCGGATGATCGGATGATCCGCGAGGCCCTGAGAGGCGAATAGCCCGGTACCACTGCCGGGAACGTCGCTGAGGCGCGAGTGGTAAGCGCCCTGGGGCCGGAGCGGACGGGAATCCGCACTTGCTCGAACCGCTGCCCCGAGTGGGCTTGAACTCCGCGTTGCCCTGCACCAGGCTCTCTGAGGAGCGCGAGCGATGACGGCCGCCCGACGGGTCCGGGCCGTGGAGGAACCGCGCCCCAAAGCCACGGCCGAAGAAGTGTCTGCCTTCCTCCAGATCCCCGTGGCCACGCTGTACCAGTGGCGGCATCGGCACGAGGGGCCGCCCGCTGTCCGCGTCGGCAGATACCTCCGCTTCGACTGGGACGACGTCGAGTCGTGGTGGGCCGAGCAGAAGTCCCAGCAGAACTAGCCCGCGCCCGGCTCCTTCTCTTTTCCCTCCGCAGCAACAGGAGTTATTTGCGTGCCCTACGACAACTGGCACTTGAGCAGGCCGCCGAAGGCCGCCCTGGACTGCCCTCACACGACCACCGCTGAGTGCCAGAACCGCCACCCCACGGCGCCTGTGTGCAGGGAGCACAAGGGCAAGTTCAAGTCGAAGGCCCATGGCAAGGGCAAGCGCTGGCAGGCCCGCTGGCGCGACCCGGACGGTGTCCAGCAGACCGAGCTGTGCCGGACCGAAACCGAGGCGAAAAAGTACGAGAACAAGATGCGGTCCGAGGTCGATGACGGCTCGTACATCAACCCGGCTGGCGGCGAAGTCCGGGTCAGCGACTGGGTGGAGATCTGGCTGTCGGGCCTGAAATTCGACAACCCCCGAACGATCCAGCGCTACGAGCAGCGGATGCGGCTCCACGTGATCGGCGCGCCCCTGGGGAAGTTGAAGCTCAAGGATGTGAGCGCGACCACAATTCGGGACTGGCTGGCCAGTCGGCGGGAGCTGTTGGAGGACTCGACGCTGCGTCTGGTCTTCGCCAACCTCCAGTCCGCCTTCGACCTAGCGGTGGACGACGAGCTCATCCGCAAGAACCCATGCCTATCCCGGTCGGTCCAGGCCGTGAAGCCCAAGCGAGGCAGCACGTCGGCGAAGGAGCTGACGATCAAGTGGTACGACTCGGAGAAGATCCGCGCAGAGCTGCCCGAGCGGTACAAGGCCCTCGTCGACTCGGGGAGGGGGCTCGGGATGCGTCAGGGCGAGTGCTTCGGCTTCGGTCCCGATGACATCGACTGGGACCACGAGGACGGGCCCATGGTGCACATTCAGCGCCAAGTCGCACACGACGGTCCCGTGCTGGTCTTCGACAACCCGAAGGGCGGCACCGACGAGGACCCGCGGGATCGCTGGGTCGAGCTGGGCGAGGATGTGGCCGAAGCCCTCTTGGAGCACTCCGAGAAGTTCCCGCCGATCGAAGTCACGCTTCCCTGGCGCACACGCGACGGTGAACCGGTGACGGTGCGGCTGTTCTTCTACGGCAGGGAGAAGACGCCGATCCAGTCCAACTGGTTCAACAGCTACGTGTGGAAGCCGGCGCTGGCTGCCGTCGGCCTGATCAAGCCCTTGGACCCAGAGAAGCCGGGCCGTCGGTGGGAGAAGTCCCGCGACAAGATGATGCACGCGCTGAGGCACCTGTACGCGTCGATGATGCTCGCCGGCGGAGTGGACATTTACACCCTCGCTGACCGCCTGGGACACGCCGATCCGGCATTCACTTTGCGTAACTACGTGCACCGGGTCGCCGGGGCCGGTGACAAGGTCCGCCGGGCCGTCCGCTCGATGTACGGACGAGCCGCGTGACCCGCTCACGCCCGCGATGTGCAGCGTTTGTGCAAGATGATCTTGTTTGTGACGTAAAGCGGCAGGTCAGACTGCACGTATAGGAGTTCCGGGACATCTGACGGTCCTGGCACGGTCGGCGCGCCGTCCCCGACCGAGGGCGCGGCGGGCCGGCCTGCGGCTTCTGCGCGGCTGGGGGCCGGGTACGGTCGCGGCGTCGGTGGAACGGCAGCGTCTAGACGACCAGCACCACGTCCCGGCAGGTGTAGCGGAGCGGCTTCGAGTGGACCTCCAGGGTCCACCGGCCGGGGCCGGCGCGCAGTTCGGCGCGGAAGCGTCCGTCTCCGCAGGGCAGCATCGGCTCGTCGGCCACGCTTGCGCCGCCCTCGGCGAGACGCCGTACGCGCAGGGCCATGGCCGCGTCGGCGTTCGTCGCCCACACCTCGAACGGCTCTCCCGCGCGGGCGAAGTCCGGGAACTCGACCCCGACGGGCTCGCCGGTGCTCAGCACCCCGGCCGGTGCGAGGCCGTCGCACACGCGGCGCAGCTGCTTGAGGGCGTGTGCGGAGTTGATGAGGTCCGCGTGCCGGCTGTCGAGCCACACCGTCTGACCGGTGTCGGCCCACTCGGGCGGTATCTGGGCGATGTGCGCGACCGTGCCGTCCCCGAACAGCGGCAGTCGCCGGTCCTCGGGATCACCGGAGTCCGAGAAGTCCTCATGGAACCGCGGGACGCCCGCCGGGGAGAGCGAGAGTGCCTGGTCGGTCCGGTGCTTGTCGCCGCCCAGGGCGACCAGGACGTAGCGCCTCGGGCCGTGCACCGCGTCGTTCTCCTCGATGGCGTCCTGCACCTCCTGGAAGAAGGCGAAGGAGTCGTCGATCATCCCGGTGCCGACTCCGTCGACCGGTTGCCCCTTCAGACGGGACCTGCCCTCCTGACGGTCGACCACGACCCGGTAGGTGGGGATGAGCTGGCCGAGCGAGGGGTACGTCGAGCAGACCTCGTGGATCCGCTCGCGGAACGGGCTCGGCACCCAGCGCACCCGGCCGGTCAGGAACCGCAGCGCCTTGACGCTCCCCGAGAAGGGCGTGCCCAGTGTGGCGACCGACCGGGTCTGCTCCCAGCCCCCGAGCACCTCGATGTAGTACCGCACCACCAGACCGCCCATGGAGCGGCACAGGAAGACGACCTTGGCCTCCCCGGCCCGCGGGAACCGCCGGGGGTCGGCCGTCTCCCGCCACCGAGCGAGCCGCTCCTCGACGAAGAGTCTCAGCTTGTCGGCCGAATTGCGGTTGCTCAGACGCCAGTCGTAGCGGAACTCGGCGAACCGCTCCTCCTCGATACCGAGCGGCGTGCGCAGGTCCGGGTACTCCGTGCTGGAGACCAGGCCGGGCAGGAGTCGCGGACCGTGGATGACGCCGCCCAGCTCCAGGGCGTGCGGGGGCTCCGGGTCGTCGTTCCCGATGCCCTCGGGCAGTGCGAGCAGTTCGCCGGTCCGTCCGGGCCGGAGGAGTCCGCTCATCGCCTGCGGGGTCAGGTTCCAGACGTCGGTGCCCTTCCGCGTCAGCGCCGTGCCCATGATGCCGGGCACGACAACCACCAGATCGTCCTTCACAGAAGGTTCCTCAAGTCTCTTCGAGGGGGGTCGCCCGTCCGTCGGTCGGGGCGTCGGTCGACGGGCCAGGGCACGAACACCTGGTCGCAGCGGACGCTGTTCTGGGCCACGCCCTGGATCATGAGGGTGATGCCGCCGCCGTCGAAGGCCGAGTCCACACCCGTGACGTCGTACCCGCGCGATTCCATGGGGTCCAGTTCTTTCTCCCTTCTGACGTCCCAGAGCAGGAGACGTCCGGAGTTCCGGATCCAGCCCACGAGCAGGGGCCGCTCGGCCGGACCCGCCAGAGCGACGCCGTCCAGCCGCCCGCCGGACCGCCGCGGCAGAAAGGTCGGCACGGCGTAGCCCCCGTCGCACTCGGCGTACTTGACCGACTCCCCGGTGGTGAAGGCGATCAACGGAACCGGCCGGCCGGCCCGCCGGAGCAGGCCCGTCGCCACCGCCCTCGCCCGGACCACGCCGACCGGCTGCGGCTGTGGGCCGGGCTCCGAGAGGTTCCAGACCCGTACCGCGTTGCCGCCCCAGGCCGACAGCCAGGAGGGGCCGTGCTGGGCGCCCACCACCGAGAGCCGCTGCACAGCGCCGGCGGCGCCCATCCAGAAGATCCGCCCCTTCTCCCACGCGCCGCCGTCCCGCGCCCCGCGCTCCCACGTGACCACACCCTGCCCGGACGGCCACAGCAGACGCAGACCGGTGCCGGTGGCGTGGAGCGCCACGGAGGGCAGCCGCCGGTCGTACGGTCCGGGCAGGGTAAGGGTCTCGGTGTCCAGCAGTCGCAGGTCCGGTCCGAGCGTCCACAGCAGCACACGCCTGCGCCCCACCGCCGCGGTCAGCCAGCCGTCGCCGGTCCTGGTGGCGGCGAGCGCGTCCACCTGGTCCTCGGGGTGCTCCAGTCGGAGCACGTCGCCGCTCCGCCCCTGCGAGGAGTGCAGGCTCAACAGCACGTCGTGCCCCTGCGAACGGCTCAGCAGCAGGGCTTCGCCGGGTCCGCCGGGCGTCACCCCGAGCCGTGCCCCCGCGACCGTCCGCCCACCGGCGTGCCGGGTACCGGGCCCGCCGCCGTCCGCGCTGTCCGCGGGTGCGTCGTGCGGCTCCCAGACGCGGATGCGCGTGTCGTCCGCCACCGCCAGACGTCCCGTGCCCGAAGGATCGAAGGCGAGGGACTGGTGGTGGTGATCGCACGGCAGCGAGGCGTACTCCGCGCCCGTCTCGTCCCAGACCCGGACGCTGGCGCCCTCCCCGACCGCGGCCAGAACTCCACGCGGACCCCGTCCCACGGCGACGGCCCCTCCCGTGCTCGCGGGAGCGGGGGCGGGGCCGAACAGGGGATGTGCCTCCCCCTGGAACAGGTCGTCGGTGCGCCACGCGTGGAGCGTGTGCCCGTCCAGTGCCGCGACCACCGCCCCGGGCAGCCGGTCGCGTTCCGCCGGGACGGCCAGCGCCGACACCGCGACGACCTGCTCGACGGTGTCCCCGAGCGTGCGGACCTGGCGCAGTTGCCTGCGCATCGTCTTGCGGCCCGGTACCTCCCACACCCTCACTCCCGCGGGCCCACCGGTGACCACCACGGCCCTCTCCCCCATCACCAGCAGCGACACGCAGTGGACCGGCACGCCGACGGTGTGGATCCGCAGCTCCGCCCGGGAGTACGGGCGCGTGCTCTCCCACCGCCACAGCCACAGGCGGTCACCGTCGACCGCGGCGAGCAGGATCTCCTTGTCCCACCGCACCGAGTGGACGGCGCCCAGGGTGCCGCCCCAGTACAGCTCCTCCACCGGGTGTCTGGCATTGCCGTGCCACATCCGCACGGACAGCCGGTCGTGCGTGGCGACCACCCGGCTCTCGCCCCGGCCCGACGCCGTCACCCCCCGTTGGCGCGGCGGGGCGCTCCAGGTGGCCGGCCCCGTGTCCCTGCCCTGGATCTCGTGGCCCTCGGCGGTCCACGACTTGACCTCCCCCGCACCCGAGGCGTGGATGATGCCGTCGCCGTGCGCCTCCCAGTGCACGGCCAGCGCACCGCCCGCCGGGCCGGGCCAGCTCCGGTGCAGCGGAAGCCGTACGGCGCTGCTCCACACGTCGTCCCAGAACACGCACGCCGGTTTCGGTACGGCGGACAGGAACTCCCGCGAGAACATGGCCAGGGCCGTGGCGCGCAGCATCGCCCATCTGGCCTCCTCGGTCCCGTGCCGCCGGAAGTGGCCCGCGACCGCCAGGTAGAGGGCGCTCTGCGGGGTCGTGGAGAGCCGTGCGGCGACGAGCGGTTCGAGGACGTCGGGCGCGGCGGCGACCAGGAAGTGGCAGTCGCGGACCAGTTCCTCCAGCAGGTCGTCCCCGCCCAGCGCGGCATGGGCGGTGAGGTGGTGCCTCACATACGGTTCCGCGGTCCGCCAGTCCTCGCCGGTGCGCGGGGTCAGGGCGCGGTGGACCGCGCGGTGCATCCCCCGACGGCGCGGTTCGTCGCCGAGCAGATGCGCGCCGAAACTCGGGTGGTGGAGTCGGTGGACCTCCTCTCCCGACTCGACGTCCTTGGTGATCGTCACGCCGGTGGCCCTGCGGATGACGTCCCGCAGATCCTCCTGCCCGTACTCCCTGCTCCCCTGAGCGCGCACCGCGTTGGTCATGGCCAGCCACACCCTGGGCTGGGGCAGTCCGACTCCCTGGGCCAGGGCGAGGGCGGTCATGAAGTCCCTGGTGCGGGCGGTGTCCTGCGGGTCCAGCCGTAACAGCTCCTCGGCCAGCAGGGAGTCGAGGACGGAGGTGCCCTCGCGTAACTCCTCGCGCAGTCGCTCCGGTTCGGACGGCACCGGCCGCTCGGCGACGCGCCGGGCCCATAACGTGGCCACCAGGAACAGGCCGTTGCTGCCGGCGGCGATCTGCCGGGCGACGGCGGCGCGTTGCCGCTCCAGATGCGGCAGCCGGTAGGGGGAGTGCTCCTCGGCGAGCAGCCGTTCGACGTGCCGGGCGATGGACTGCTCGGTCTCGTCCTTGCGGTCCAGTTCCATGACCGTGGTGCAGTGCAGCACGTCCAGCAGTGTCTCGGCGCGCAGTTCACCCGGGAGGCTGCGCCGGGCGTTCGGCCGGGTGGCGACCACCACCCGCACCCCGGGCAGGGCGGCCAGCGGGTTGAGCAGCCCGCGCGCGATGTCGAAGGAGTGTCCGGCCGCCGCCTCGTCGAGCCCGTCGAACAACAGGGTGAGGCTGCCCTTGAGCTCCGCCAGCGACTCGACCTCGCGCACCAGGCTGTGCGGTGAGCCCTGCCGGATCTCCGCCGTGCGCAGGCCGAGCGGCGTCAGGCCCCGTGCCAGCTCCTCGCCGAGCGTCGACAGGGTTCTGCCCCGGCAGTGGAGCGCCGCGTTGACCGAACGGAGCTCGGGCAGCGTGCGCGGGCGGCGGTCCTCCGGAAGGGAGTTCACGAAGTGCGCGATCGTCAGATGTGCCAGATACGCCAGGAGCGTGGATTTGCCCGCGCCGGACGCCCCCGTCACGGTGAGCATCCCCGACTCCTGGATGCTCAGCCAGTCGACCAGTTCGGCGAGCACCCGATGCCGGGCGGCGAAGTCCCGCAGATGCCAGCTCACCCCCGAGCCCGAGAAGACCGGCAGCTCCTCGTCGGCGAGTTCCTTGCCGATCCAGGACCGGTCGTCCTCGGGGCGCAACGCGGAACGCGCTCGGGGAGACCAGTGCGGGTTGGCCAGGAACCAGCCGCGGAGCGTCTGCGCCTCCTGCCAGAACGGCACTTGATGAATCGTCAGGCCTCGCACCGCGCTCATCAGTTGCTGGAAGGGGACGAAGTCGTTCTCCCGGTGGAAGATCCGTACGCTGCCGTCGATGACCTGCTCCGGCGTGGACAGGACCTGCTCCAGGCAGTCCACCCAGTGTCCCTCCAGCGCCTCCTGCCGTGATCCGGCGGTCGCGACGACGGCGAATCCGGCCTCCGTGTCAGGGACGCCCGCCCTCAGCCGTGCGTCCTTGACGTGATGACTGACCTCGCGCACCGCCTCGCCGGAGAAGCAGGCGTCCAGGACGAGGAGGGTGTCCGTGGGGTCCTCGGCGAGCCAGGTGACCAGTTCCTCGGCCGAGACGGCCCGGCGGGGGTCGAACACCCCTTCCTGGTAACTGTCCTCGCAGGCGAGGTAGAAGGCGCCCGACACCACTTCGCCGTGACCCGTCCAGTAGAGGATCTTCCTCTCCGCCCCCTGCCGCCCCAGCCGCAGGACAAGGTCCCGGATCTGCTCACGCCCCGCCGACAGCTCCGTCCCGTCACCGCCGTCGGCACTGCTGACACCCAGCACCGGGGCGGCGAAGCCCAGCCGCGCGGCCTGATCCACGAACCGGGAGGCCGTCCTCCTGAGCCGGGCCCGGTCCCGTAATCGGCGCGCGTCTCCCCGGTACTTGTCGACCACGACCGTGGCGACCACCCCGTCACGACCCTTGCCCCGGTCCAACCGAACTCCCCCTCCGCAGAGTTCAGCCACCCGTCCGTGCCGCACAGCAGGACGCTTTGTGGAAGCCTGACCGCACAACGTGTGCTGCTCACGCTACTCGACATGGGGCTTAGGAGGACTCGTGGAGCCGCGCGACCGCATGGTCATCGGGAATCTTGTGACGGACTGCCACATCTTCGAGGGAGACGGCACCCGCCCGATCCACGAGGAGAACGTGCAGATCATCTACGAACCCGGGCTGCGCCGGGTGGAACTGCCGGTCGAGGTCCAGCGATGGCGGGAGGACATCGAGGCGGAGATGCAGCGCCGGCAGGCGGCGGGTGAGCCGTACGCCTGGAACAACCCCCGCTTCGCCGTGGAGAGCGTCATCACCTCGCGCAGCGACGAGACCGAGGAACCCCAGGTGCGGATGAGTCTGTGCGACGCGGACTACTACGACTTCCTCGCCACGTCCGTCAACCTCGACGAGCCGCTGCGCGAGGGCGATCCGGCCACGCTGCGCTCCCAGTACCTGGACAACGCCGACCCGGTGACCGTGCCCGCGTTCCTCTCGTGCAGCTTCGGCGTCAACGTGGCGGTCGAGACGGGGCCCGACCGGCAGATGGTCTTCGCGCGGCGCAGCGTCAAGGTGGAGGGCCACAACAAGGCACGCTGGAACTCCTCGGTCAACGAGGGACTCGCCGCCATCCACGACGTCCCCGGGGACGGCTCCCCCATCAGCCTGCACTCCGTGGCACGGCGTGCCCTGCGGGAGGAACTCGCCGTCCAGGACGAGGACGCGGTGGAGCTCGAACTGCTCGCCTTCGCCCTCGACATGCGCAACCACCAGTGGGCCGCCTTCTACCGCGCCGTGCTCACCGATCTGACGGCCGACCGGCTTGTGGCGCGCCGCAGCCGGGGTATCGAGGACAAGTGGGAGCACGACCGGTTCGACTTCGTCCCGGCCGACCCCGACAGCGTGCTCGACTTCGTCCTGCGCAAGCAGCCCGGGGAGTGGACCCCGTGCGCACCGGCGCTGTTCTATCTCGCCCTGGTCCGCGCGGCCGTCGTCGCGCGCGACGGCAACCCGTCGGGCCGGCTGGACGTGGAGGCCGCCGAGCGCCGGGCGGTGCAACGGCTTTCGACGCCCGCGGCTGGCAACTAGTGCCCCGACAGGCAACGTTCGCCCCGTCGCGACGCCCGGCACGCCCTCTCGCCGCACCGGGCACAGACCCAAGTACATCCAGTACGAGGGCCTGCACCCGGCACACCGAGAGCACGCGCCGGACGCCGCTCCTTGACGGGCAAACGCTGCCTGCCGGGGCACTAGGGTCTGCCGCCACCCCACGGTCGCCGGGAGCGGGTCAGAAGACGTTCCGCTCCCGGTGCTGTCGGCGCAGTTCGAGGAACTTCTCGCGCACCTCGTCGGCCGGCATGCCGCCACCGGCCTGGATGCGCAGGTCCGCCAGCGCGTCCCGGGACTCCATGAAGCCGCGCCACTTCTGCTGCGGCTTCAGCCAGGTGTCCACGGCCGTCATCACCGCGACCACGAGCGCCAGGAACGGAACCCATTTGATCAGCCAACTCCCGTGGCCACCGCCCAGGTTCTGGTCGGCGGCCACGACGGCGCTGGCGACGATGAGCAGAATCCGGCCGAGGTAGTAGGTGATGCCGTAGTTGAAGGTGGCGACCCGCCACCTCCGCATCTCCCGGTCCATCTCCTTGACCAGCGTCTCGGGCAGGGGCAGGGGCGCGGGCACCGGCGCGGGCTCGGCCGCTTCGCGCTGCTCGTTCTCCGCCACGGTCCCCGCCACGTTCTCGGCCATGCGTCCCCCAGCGAATCCCGGTCTTGACGTGAACATCACCCATTCTTGCCGATGGACGGCGGCCGGTGATCCGCGTCGCCGAAGACGCGAAGACGTGCAGACGTGAAGACGCGAAGACATGTTCATACCGGCATCCACACCGAAGGCGATCGCGCTCATACCGGCATCCACACCGAAGGCGATCGCGCTTTAGCGGCACCACCTCCCGCACGGGCTCCAGAACGGTGGCCAGCGCGCGGGCTCGGGCCCGTTCGGCGGCCGATACCGCCGCCTCGCCGACGGCGATGACATGGCCGAAGCGGCCGCGGAAGTCCTCGGCCGGGCCGACGGGGGCCCGCCGTTCGGTAGAGGGCCGCGTCGGTGACGCCGGGCACGGCCGGCGCGGCCGACTCGGCCCCGCCGGGGTCCCCGAGCACGGCGTCGGTGTCCGCGATGAGGAAGCGGATCGAGGCCGCGCCGGCTGCGTCCGGGCTGGCCGTGAGGTCGACGGGCAGCCCGAGGCACGCGCGCACCTGGGCGCCGACCAGGTCGATCCCGCGGGCGTGCCGCACCAGCTCCGGGATCAGGCCGCCGGCCAGCCGGGTGTTGACCTCGGTGACCCGTGCCGCACGGCCGTCCAGGCGGAGTTCTACGTGTGCGGCGCCCCAGCCGAGGCCGAGCGCCTTGACCGCGTGCACGGCGCTGTCGACGAGCGCGGTGGCCTCGGGCGCGGGCGGCGCGGCGGGCACGTCGTGCCCGGTCTCCACGAACACCGGCGGCGCTCCGAGGTGCTTGGCCACGGTGACGACGGCCTCTTCGCCGAACACCTCGACGGAAAACTCGGCCCCGTCAGATACTGCTCGACCAGCACGAAGGGGGTGTGCTCAGCCCGCGTTCATTGACCGTCGCGGCCAGCAACTCCCCCGCTTGTGCGGCGACTTCGGAGACGGTACGGCACGGCACAGTCGTACGCCCAGGCCGCCGGAGCCCTGCACCGGCTCGACCGCGACCGGGCCGCCGCCCAGCCACTGCGCGGCGGCGACCGCCTCGGCCACCTCGCCCGCCACACAGACGCGGGGCACGGGCACTCCCGCCTCGGCGAGGGTGCGGCGCTGCACGGCTTTGTCCCGGCAGGCGCGCACCGCGTCGGCCGAGGGGCCGGGCAGACCGAGGCGTGCGGCGAGAGCGGCGGCGGCGACGTAGTACTCCGCGCTGGAGTGCAGCTTGGGAGCGCCCGCGATCGTGGTCGTCGTCATGTCAGTCAGTCACCCGTCGTGAAGATCCACTGCTCGTGGATGCCGATGGTGTGCAGCAGGGCGCGGCCCTGCTCGGTGCGGGCGTCGACCTCGGGGTCGTCGCGGTCGTAGAGGAGTCCGGCGATGTCGCCGCTGTGCGCGGCCTGGATGCCGAGGGCGCCGGTCTCCCGGGCGATGGCGCGCAGGTGGTCCAGGCACGGTATGGGCAGGTGCCGCTGGTTGATCTCGGTGCTGGCGGAGGCGACCGCCCCGAGCAGGGCGACGTCCTTGGTGTGGATGGCCTCGCGCAGCATGGCCTGGAGCTCGGCGAAGACACCGATCTCGGCGTCGTCGTACCGCGCGGGCGGGAAGGCGAGGGTGTCGACGCCCTTGCCCTCGTGCTCCGGGCGTGAGCCGAACCCGAGGACCCGGACGGCCGGCATGCGGTAGCCGAAGTCCTCGATGACCTTGCCCTCGCGCTGCGCGAACAGCACCGAACTCTCCTTGAACATCAGCGAGTCGGAGGCCGTCTCGGCGTGGACCGCGATCCGCGCGACCGTCTCGGGCGGCAGCGGTCTCACCAGGGCGTCCTGCACGGCCCGGATCGCGGCCAGTACGTCACTGGTGGAGGAGCCGAAGCCGCGGCACAGCGGGACGTCCCCGGTCAGTTCGAGCCGGCCGCCGACGGGGCCGTCGCCGGGCTGTGCGCAGGCCTCCACGGCGAGCTGCGCGGCGCGCCGGGCCTTGGACTTCCAGGTGGGGAAGACGGTCAGCTCCTCGCCCCGCGCGGGGATGAAGGAGGCCTGGGTGGTGTGGACGGTGCAGGGCAGTGTGACCAGTCCCCGGGTGAGCTGACCCTGGTGCGGAAAGACGCCCTGGAGAATTTCGCCGTGATGTATCGGCGCCGAGGCGACACCGACGCGCCAACCGGAATGATCCACCATGTCCTTGACTTCCTCTGGGGGCCGGACCGGACCGCTCACGGGCCTGGCCGATCGTGCGGACATCTTCACGCTAAGGACCGCGGGCGCGCCGATCCGGCTGGTGGAGCGGCAGTATGCGGGCAGTTCCCGCGGCCTGTCCCGGCGGGCGGGCACGGCGAGGTGGCGCGGCCGGTGGGCACACATATGGATCCGCCCCCGAGGGTCGGCACGAAGCGGGGTCCGCACGGCACCGTGCGGACCCCGCTCACATGCTCCGGCTCAGATGCGGGCCGGTCGCAGGCGGCGCGCGAGGATCCGCCCGATCGCGCGCAGCGGCTCCGCCTCGGTCATCCGGGCGGGCTCGCAGTCGACGGCGAACTCCTCGACCCGGCCGGTGACATACGGTGCCCAGGCCGCCGCGCCGGACTGTGCGGCCGGGGTGCCCGTGGCGTCGAAGAACAGCGCGGCGCCGCCGAATCGCACCTCGGGGACGTACCGGTAGCGCATCCGCAGGTTGGCGAGGGTCGCCTCCACGACGGCCGCCGCCTGGGCGTGCTCCAGTCCGGCGAGCACCGGGTCGGATCGGCGCGGTGCCTCGGCGAGTTCGGCGACGTCGGGTGCGCCCGACGCGCATCGCAGGGGAACGGACTCGCCCCCGGCTGCCGAGGAGGGGGGTCAGCACGTGCCTGCCATCGATCTCGGGCGCGGTGAAGCCGTCCGGCAGCGGATAGGAGTCGAGGAGCGCCAGCAGGGCCACCTCCTCGCCGGCCGCTTCGAGCCGGGCGGCGACCGCGTGTGCGACGAGCCCGCCGAAGGACCAGCCGAGCAGGTGGTACGGGCCGTGCGGCTGGACCTCGCGGATCTCGGCGAGGTAGTCGTCCGCCATCTCCTCGATCGACGCCGGAACGCCCTGGCGCCGCCCAGTCTGCGGGCCTGGAGGGTGGAGCGCAGGGCCGCCACCTCGTCCTCGCTCGGGCCGTCCCGGCCGGGCGGCATCCGGGTCGGGTCGGGCACGCCGATGGCCACGACGGTGTGCATGCTGTCGTCGCTCACGGTCTCGACGCAGAACTCGGGCCCGTCCCAGGACTCGTCGTCGGCGTACGGCTCGGGAACGCCGGACCCGGCGCCCTCGGTCCAGCGCTCCACCGCGGACAGGTCCTGAAGGATGGGCCGTAGCCCCTCGGCGACGTCGATGCGGTCCGGGGGATGCTTCATCGGAGACTCCTCCTGAAGGAAATGGCTCCAGCACCTTCGGCCGTGTCGGTCCCGATCCCGTCCCGTCCCGCTCCCGACCGAACGGTCAGCGCCCGGTGCGAGCGGTCCGGCGGACCTCCCGCGCACCCGCGGACTTCCCCGCGCAACGCGAAGGCGGCCGCCGGCTCCATGGAGTCCGACGGCCGCCCCAGCCGCTCGGCGCGCGGCCGCTCAGCCCTCCGTCAGCGCGACCTCCTGCGTCCGCGTCGCGTGGAAGCGCGGGAGCGGCAGGCCGCCCTGGGGGTGCAGCTCCATCAGCGTGGCCTCGACCCGGGCGGCACCGGCGTGCAGCGAACCGGGCGTCGTGAGGCCGGAGTTCTCCCATCGGTGCTCGGCGCCGTCGCACACGGCCCGCGAGCCGCCGATGCCGTGACGTACGGACGGCCGGTCCTGGGCGACGTTGGAGGAGACGAACACCGGTCCGGTGCCGCCGGTGCAGCGGTAGGTGCCGGACAGGGTGACGGTGCCGTCGGCCGCGAGCCGGCCGACGGCGTCGACGGTGACGCTCTCGGACGCGTCGGCCGTCGCGGGCACGGCGGCCGCGGCGAGCAGCAGCGCGACGCCGGCCGCGGCGCCGAGGAAGGAGCGGTAGGTCATCGGGGAAACCTCCTGTTGCGGGGGCTTCCTGTGGTACCTGGCGGCCGTCCCCGTCGCGGTGACCGTCACCCTTCGTCGGCGTGTTGACCGGCCGGGGCCGGGGCAGGTCCGACGTCGGCGGAACCGGCCTCAGTGCCTCACGGCAGCACCGCGAACCCGTCCAGCTCCACCCGCGCCGCCTCGTCCCACAGCCGTACGACCTCCACGACGGCCATCGCCGGATACTCCCGCCCGGCCAGCCGCCGCCATACGCGGCCCAGTTCGGCAGCGCGGGCCCGGTACTCGGCGACGTCCGTGGCGTAGACGGTGACCCGGGCGAGGTCGGCCGGGGTGCCGCCCGCCGCCGCGAGGGCGGCCAGCAGATTGCCGAGCGCCCGTTCGAACTGCTCGGGCAAGGTGTCCCCGACGACCTTGCCGTCGGCGTCCAGCGCGGTCTGCCCGGCGAGGAACACCACCCGGGAGCCGGTGGCCACGACGGCGTGCGAGAAGCCGGTGGGCGGGGAGAGCTCCGGCGGGTTGACACGCTCGGCGCTCATCGGGCCGCCCTCCTCGTCGTCCCGTACGCCACCCTGATCCTGTACACCCCGGCCGTCCTCATCCGTCGATGCCTCCTGCCCGATAGGTCTCCTTGGCGATGATCCCGCGCTGCACCTCGCTGGCGCCCTCGTAGATCCGGGGCGCCCGCACCTCGCGGTACAGGTGCTCCAGCAGGTGCCCGCGCCGCAGGGCACGGGCGCCGTGCAACTGGACCGCGGCGTCGACGACGTACTGCGCGGTCTCCGTGGCGAGCAGCTTCGCCATCGCCGCGCGGCGCGGGACGTCCGGGTCGCCCCGGTCGTGCGCCGCCGCCGCCGCGTAGACCATCAGGCGGGCGGCCTCCGTGCGCAGGGCCATCTCGGCGATCTGGTGGGCGACGGCCTGGAGGTCGCTCAGCGTGCCGCCGAAGGCCTCCCGTGCGGCGGTGTGGGCGAGGCTCGCGTCGAGGGCGGCCTGGGCCATGCCGACCGCGAAGGCGCCGACGCTGGGGCGGAAGAGGGTGAGTGTGCCGAGGGCGACCCGCAGACCGCGGCCGGTCTCCCCGAGGACGTCGGCGTCGGTGACGGGTACGGCGTCGAAGGCGAGGCCGCCGATGGGGTGCGGGGAGAGCATGTCGAGGGCCGTGCCGGTCAGGCCGGGGCGGTCGGCGGGGACGAGGAAGGCGGTCACGCCGTTCGGGCCGGGGGCGGTGCGGGCGAAGACGGTGTAGAAGTCGGCCTCGGGGGCGTTGGAGATCCAGCGTTTCTCGCCGGTGAGCCGCCGGCGGCCGGGGCCGTCGGGGGCGGCGGTGAGGGCGAGCGCGGCCGCGTCGGAGCCCGCGCCGGGCTCGGTCAGCGCGAAGGCGGCGACCGCGGAGCCGTCGGCGACCAGGGGCAGCCAGCGCTCGCGCTGGGCCGGGCTGCCATGGGCGTGCACGGGGTGGGCGCCGAGGCCCTGGAGGGCGAGCGCGGTCTCGGCCTCGGTGCAGGCGTAGGCGAGGGACTCGCGCATCAGGCAGAGGTCGAGGGCGCCGGAGGTGAACAGGCGCTCCAGCAGGCCGAGTCGGCCGAGTTCGGCGACGAGCGCGCGGTTGACGTGCCCTTCCTCGCCCTTCTCGGCGAGCGGGCGCAGCCGTTCGGCGGCCAGGGCGCGCAGTTCGGCACACCAGGCGCTTTGTGCTGGTTCGAGCGAGAATGCGGTCATCGCCGGTCCCCTCTTCCAGGCCTGCTCCCGACCATATCGCGCTCCCTTGACTGCCGTCACCAAGGCGATACGCTCCTTAGGCGCTGCCCACCCGAGCCGTGCGTGAGCCCACTCCACCCAGGGGGCGAACCGCCATGAACGAGTCGGCCCATCTCGACAGCTTCGCGCGCGACCACCTTCCGCCACGCGAGCAGTGGCCCGAACTCCGGTTCGATCTGCCGGAGCTGCGTTACCCCGAACGGCTGAACTGCGCCGCCGAACTGCTGGACGGTCCGCCCGGTGGGCGTCCGGTGTTCCGGACCCCGGACGGGATCTGGACGTACGGCGAGCTGCGCGCCCGCGTGGACCGGATCGCGCACGTCCTGACCGGCGAGCTGGGCGTGGTCCCCGGCAACCGGGTGCTGTTGCGCGGCCCCACCACCCCGTGGCTGGCGGCCTGCTGGCTGGCCGTGCTGAAGGCGGGGGCGGTCGCGGTCACCGTGCTGGCCCAGCAGCGCCCGCACGAGCTGCGCACGATGTGCGAGATCGCCCGGGTGCGCCACGCCCTGTGCGACGTCCGCGCGGTCGACGACCTCGCCAAGGCGGAGGTGCCGGGGCTGACCGTCACGACGTACGGCGGTGACGGCCCGGACGACCTGCTGCGCCGTCCGGCGCCGGACGGCCCGTACCGGGCGGTGGACACCGCGGCCGACGACGTGGCGCTGATCGCGTTCACCTCGGGCACCACGGGTCGCCCGAAAGGGTGCATGCACTTCCACCGCGATGTGCTGGCCATCGCGGACACCTTCTCGGCCCATGTGCTCAAGCCCCACCAGGACGACGTGTTCGCGGGCAGTCCCCCGCTGGGCTTCACCTTCGGGCTGGGCGGGCTGGTCGTCTTCCCGATGCGGGCCGGTGCCAGCGCGGTGCTGCTGGAGCAGGCCGGGCCGGGACAGCTGCTGCCGGCGATCGCCGAGCACCGGGTGTCGGTGCTGTTCACCGCCCCGACCGCGTACCGCGCGATGCTCGCCACGGCGGACGAGCACGACCTGGGCTCGCTGCGCCGCTGCGTCTCGGCCGGGGAGAACCTGCCCGCGGCCACCTGGCAGGCCTGGCACCGGCACACGGGCCTGCGGATCATCAACGGCATCGGCGCCACCGAACTGCTGCACATCTTCATCTCGGCCGCCGACGACGCCGTACGCCCCGGCCGCACGGGTGTCCCCGTTCCCGGCTGGCAGGCGCGCGTGCAGGACGAGAACGGCGAGCCCGTGCCCGACGGGGAGCCCGGACTCCTCGCCGTGCGCGGCCCGGTCGGCTGCCGCTATCTCGCCGACCCCCGCCAGGGCGTGTACGTGCGCGACGGCTGGAACGTCACCGGCGACACCTACGTCCGCGAGCCGGACGGCTACTTCCGCTATGTGGCGCGCGCCGACGACATGATCATCTCGGCCGGGTACAACATCGCCGGCCCCGAGGTCGAGGACGCGCTGCTGCGTCACCCGGACGTGGTGGAGGCGGCCGTGGTCGGCCGGCCCGACGAGGACCGCGGCCAGGTCGTCGTGGCCTTCGCCGTCCTCGCCGAGGGCGCCCCGCGCGACGCCGAGGCCCTGCGCGTCTTCGTCAAGGAGGAGCTCGCGCCGTACAAATGCCCCCGCGAGATCGTGTTCCTCGACGCCCTTCCGCGCACGGCCACCGGCAAGCTCCAGAGGTTCCGCCTGCGTACCGAGGGTGACCAGCACTGATGCCGACGACCTAAGATGATCAACGTGTCCGACCAGCATGCTCCACGGTCTTTGATCGTCACGCTCTACGGCGCGTACGGCCGCCGGTTCCCCGGCCCCGTCCCCGTCGCCGAGCTGATCCGGCTGCTCGCCGCGGTGGGCGTGGACGCGCCCTCGGTGCGCTCGTCGGTGTCCCGGCTCAAACGGCGCGGGCTGCTGGTGCCGGCCCGCACCGCCGAGGGCGCGGCGGGCTACGAACTCTCGCCGGACGCCCGCCAGTTGCTGGAGGACGGCGACCGCAGGGTGTACGCCACGACGCCGCCCGGCGACGAGGGCTGGGTCCTCGCGGTCTTCTCGGTGCCGGAGTCGGAGCGGCAGAAGCGGCATGTGCTGCGCTCCCGGCTGGCCGGACTCGGCTTCGGCACGGCGGCGCCCGGGGTGTGGATCGCCCCGGCCCGGCTGTACGAGGAGACCCGGCACACCCTCCAGCGACTGCGTCTGGAGCCGTACGTCGACCTCTTCCGCGGTGAGCACCTCGGCTTCGCCCCGACCGTGGAGTCCGTCGCCCGCTGGTGGGACCTGGCGGCCATCGCCAAGGAGCACGAGGCGTTCCTCGACCGGCAGGCGCCGGTGCTCCAGGCCTGGCAGCGGCGCGCGGACACCCCGCCGGAGGAGGCGTACCGCGACTACCTTCTGGCCCTGGACTCCTGGCGCCACCTGCCGTACACCGACCCCGGCCTGCCCGCGCACCTGCTGCCCGCCGACTGGCCAGGCGTCCGCTCGGCGGGCGTGTTCCACGCGCTGCACGAACGGCTGCGGGACGCGGGGGCGGAGTTCGCCGGTCTGCGGGACTGACGGCCACGACAGCGCCCCGGAAGGGGCGCGGGGACCTGCGCGACACACCACGACGAGGCCGCGGACGAACGAGCACAAAGACGCGTCACAGCCGGCAACACGACCAGCCGCAACACCCTAGAGGGGCGCGGGGAACTGCACGACACACCACGACGAGGCCGCGGACGCACGAGCACAAAGACGCGTCACAGCTGGCAACACGACCAGCCGCAACACCCTAGAGGGGCACGGGGACCTGCGCGACACACCACGACGGCGCCGCGGACAGCCGACGCACGGCGACCACGGACGCCCTCACGAACGGCCCAGTCCGAGCCGCGGCTTCGGCGCGTCCGTGCGGCCGGTGTTGGGGCGGCGGCTGCCCGCCCGGTAGGGCGCCGGCCACACGGCTCCCGGGCCGGTGTAGCCCTGCTCGGCGGCGGCGTGCAGCGTCCAGTGCGGGTCGTACAGGTGCGGACGGGCCAGTGCGCACAGATCCGTACGGCCTGCCAGGATCAGGGAGTTGACGTCGTCCCAGGAGGAGATCGCGCCGACGGCGATCACCGGCACGCGCGCCTCGTGGCGGATCCGGTCGGCGAACGGCGTCTGGTACGACCGCCCGAACTCCGGCTCCTCCTCGGCCACCACCTGCCCGGTCGACACGTCGATCGCGTCGGCGCCGTGCGCGGCGAAGGCCCGCGCGATCTCGACCGCGTCCTCGGCGGTGGTGCCGCCCTCGGCCCAGTCGGTGGCGGAGACACGGACGGTCATGGGCCGCTCCTGCGGCCACACAGCCCGCATCGCGTCGAAGACCTCCAGCGGGAAGCGCAGCCGCCGCTGGAGCGAGCCGCCGTACGCGTCGGTGCGCAGATTGGTCAGCGGGGAGAGGAAGCCGGACAGCAGATAGCCGTGCGCGCAGTGGAGTTCGAGCAGGTCGAACCCGGCCCGCGCGGCCCGCCAGGTGGCGGCCGTGAACTGCTCGCGGATGTCGGTCAGCTGAGCCCTTGAGAGCTGGCGCGGGGTCTGGCTGCCGGGCTTGTACGGCAGCGCGGACGCGGCCACCAGCGGCCAGTTGCCGTCGGGCAGCGGCTCGTCCATGCCCTCCCACATCAGCCGCGTCGAGCCCTTGCGCCCGCAGTGGCCGAGCTGGACACCGATCGCGGTGCCGGGCGACTGCTCGTGCACGAAGCCGACGATCCGCTTCCACGCCTCGCCCTGCCGGCCCGAGTACAGGCCCGCGCAGCCCGGGGTGATCCTGCCCTCCTCGCTCACGCACACCATTTCGGTCATCACCAGCCCGGCCCCGCCGAGCGCCCGTGCGCCCAGGTGGACGAGGTGGAGGTCGCCGGGCACGCCGTCCCGGGCGGAGTACAGGTCCATCGGCGACACGACGACCCGGTTGCGCAGGGTCAGCCCGCGCAGCCGGAACGGGGTGAACATCGGGGGCGTGCCGGGCGGGCAGCCGAACTCCCGCTCCACGGACTCGGTGAAGTGGGCGTCGCGCAGCCTGAGGTTGTCGTGGGTGACGCGGCGGCTGCGGGTGAGGAGGTTGAACGCGAACTGGCGCGGCGGCTGGCCGAGACGGCGGGAGAGGTCCTCGAACCACTCCAGGCTGGCCCTGGCCGCGCGCTGGGTGGACGCCACGACCGGCCTGCGTTCCTCCTCGTAGGCCGCCAACGCGCTTGCCGTGTCCGGCTGTTCCTCCAGGCAGGCGACCAGGGTGAGGGCGTCCTCGACGGCGAGTTTGGTGCCGGAGCCGATGGAGAAGTGGGCGGTGTGGGCGGCGTCGCCGAGCAGGACCAGGTTGTCGTGGGACCAGTGCTCGCACACGACCGTGCGGAACGTCGTCCAGGTGGAGTCGCCGGAGCGCAGGGGCCGGCCGCCGAGCGCGTCGCTGAAGATCTTGGCGCAGCGCTCGACGGACTCGGCCGGGTCCGTCTCGTCGAGACCGGCCGCGTGCCAGACCTCTTCGCGCATCTCGACGATCACGGTGGAGGCGTCGTCGGAGTACGGGTAGCCGTGGAGCTGCATCACGCCGTGCTCGGTCTCGGCGATCTCGAAGCGGAAGGCCTCGAAGGGGAAGTCTGCGGCGAGCCAGATGTAGCGGCAACGATGGGGTTCGATCGTGGGGCGGAAGGCGTGGGCGTACCTCTCGCGGGTGGTGCTGTGGACTCCGTCTGCGGCGATGACGAGGTCGTGCGTGGCCATGAGGCCGGCCGGGTCGGGGGCCTGTGCGCGGAAGTTGAGCGTCACGCCGAGGTCGTCGCACCGCTCGTGGAGGATCTTCAGCAGGCGCTTGCGGCCCAGGGCGGCGAAGCCGTGGCCTCCGGAGGTGTGGCGGGTGCCTCGGTGGACGATGTCGATGTCGTCCCATCGGGTGAAGTGTTCCTGGAGGGCCGCGTAGACCTGGGGGTCGGCGTGTTCGATGCCGCCGAGGGTCTCGTCGGAGAGGACCACGCCGAAGCCGAAGGTGTCTTCCGGGGCGTTGCGTTCCCAGAGGGTCACTTCGCGGGCGGGGTCTCGTCGTTTCAGCAGTGCGGCGGCGTAGAGGCCGCCGGGGCCGCCGCCGATGATCGCGATGCGTGGCGGGTGGCCGGCCGGTTCCGGCGACCGCGGGTCGGTGGCGGCCGCTCGCGCGGTTTCTCGCGCCCCTGACCGCGCTGCCGTGCCGTGCGTCGGGAACATCGCTACCTCCCTTGCCACTTCGGAGGGCGCTTCTGCGTGAACGCCGTGTGGAACTCGGCGTAGTCCTCGCCGTTCATCAGCAGGGCCTGGGTCGAGGCGTCCATCTCCACCGCCGCCGCGAGCGGCATGTCCAGCTCCGCCGTCAGCAGGGCCTTGGTCTGGGCGTACGCCAGGGCGGGGCCGGCGGCCAGGCGCCGGCCCAAAGCGGCGGCCGTCTCGTCCGCCCGGCCCTCGTCCGCCAGCTCGCTGATCAGGCCGATGCGCTCCGCCTCGGGTGCCCGCACCTGGTCGCCCAGCATCAGCAGGCGGGTGGCGTGGCCGAGGCCCACGACCCTGGGGAGCAGGTAGGCCGCGCCCATGTCGCCGCCCGAGAGGCCCACGCGGGTGAAGAGGAAGGCGAAGCGGGTCGTCGGGTCGGCCACGCGGAAGTCCGCCGCCAGGGCCAGGACCGCGCCGGCGCCCGCCGCCACTCCGTGCAGGGCGGCGACGACCGGGAAGGGGGCCTCCCTGATCGCCCGGACCACCTGGCCGGTCATCCGGTTGAAGTCGAGGAGCTGGGCGGTGTCCATCGACAGCGTGGCGCCGATGATCTCGTCGACGTCGCCGCCCGAGCAGAAGCCGCGCCCCTCCCCCGCCAGCACCAGGGCCCGTACCGCGCGCTCGCGGGACAGCTCGGCGAGCAGGTCGCGCAGGTCTGCGTAGGCGCCGAAGGTGAGCGCGTTGAGCTTGGCGGGGCGGGCGAGGGTGACCGTGGCGACGCCGTCGGCGACATCGAGGCGCAGATGGCGCCAGTCGGCCGTGCGGCCGGCGGAGCCGGTGAAGGGACTCATGGGGTGCGGCCTCCTCGGGCGGGCACTGCCTCACTGAGCTCTACACCATGAACGTATCACCGATTCGTGACTGTCGTCAGGGTCGCGCGATACAGGACTCCGCGAAAAGGTCCCGCCCGGCCCGCCGGATCCGCTCGCGTCACACACGTCACCGGCCGTCCTCGGCTCGTCGACAACGCGGTAACAGCGGGCTCGGTCGGGGGAGGCCGGGCGCTGCCCGGGGTAAGCGCCCGGTAGCGGGACAGACCGTCCCGTGCGACGCCCGTCGTGCGACCGCCCGGGGGCGCCGTACCATCCTGAGATTGAAAGCAGGACGGCCTGATGTCTTCTTCGGGAAAGCCTGCGCCATGAACGGACTCGCCTTGCACGAACGCCCCGCCCCACCGGCCTCCTGGCGCATCGCGCTGCCGCACTCGACCGCGGCCGTGCCTGTGGCGCGTGCGCTGGTCCGTGCGGCGCTGGCCGAGGTGGAGCACGGCGCGGACCGCGACACCGCAGAGCTGCTGACCGCGGAGCTGGTGGCGAACGCGGTGGAGCACACCTCCGGGGACGCCCCGGTAGAGCTGGTCGTTCGGCTGCTGCCGACCGGCTGCCAGGTCGAGGTGCACGACTCCGACCCGGCACCGCCCGGCCATCTGCTCCCCGCCGCGGACGCGGTGCCCGACCCGTGGCAGGAGCACGGCCGCGGTCTGCTGCTGATCCGCGCCCTCAGCTCGTCCTGCGGGCACCGCCCCACCGAGTCCGGCAAGGCGGTGTGGTTCAGACTGCCTGCGGTACCGCCTCAGCGGCGGCGTCGTCCGGCGTGACGGCCGTCAGCCGCGAGTTGCGGCGGCCGTAGGCGCGGTGGACCACCAGGCCGGCCGCGAGGAACACGGCGAACTGGACCCAGGTCGTCCAGCCGGTCTCGTACATCAGGTACAGACAGTCTCGTACATCAGGTACAGACAGAAACCGACCCCGAGCAGCGGGAACATCGGGACCAGCGGCACCCGGAAGGTGCCTCGCCGAAGGGTCGCGGCGGGCCGTGGCCGCCGAGGGGCGGCTCAGGCCATGGTCGCCACCAGTACCGCCTTGATGGTGTGCATCCGGTTCTCCGCCTCGTCGAAGACGACCGAGTGGGCCGACTCGAAGACCTCGTCGGTCACCTCCAGGGACGTCAGGCCGTGGACCTCGTGGAGGTCCTGGCCGACCTTGGTGCCCAGGTCGTGGAAGGCGGGCAGGCAGTGCAGGAACTTCACGTCCGGGTTGCCGGTGGCGCGCAGGACGTCCATGGTCACGGCGTACGGGACGAGGGCTGCGATCCGCTCGTCCCAGACCTCCTTGGGCTCACCCATGGAGACCCAGACGTCGGTGGCGACGAAGTCCGCGCCCCGCACGCCCTCCGCGACGGACTCGGTGAGGGTGACGCGCGCCCCGCTGGTCTCGGCCAGCTCCTGGGCGCGGTCGACGATCTCCTGGGCGGGCCAGTAGGTCTTGGGGGCGACGATCCGTACGTCCATGCCGAGCAGGGCGCCGGTGATCAGATAGGAGTTGCCCATGTTGAAGCGGGCGTCGCCGAGATAGGCGAAGGTGATCGCGTCGAGCGGCTTGGCGCTGTGCTCGGTCATGGTGAGCACGTCGGCGAGCATCTGCGTGGGATGCCAGTCGTCCGTGAGGCCGTTGAAGACCGGCACGCCCGCGTGCGTCGCCAGCTCCTCCACCTTGGCCTGGCTGTCCCCGCGGTACTCGATGCCGTCGAACATCCGGCCGAGGACGCGGGCGGTGTCCTTGACGGACTCCTTGTGCCCGATCTGCGAACCGGACGGGTCCAGGTAGGTGGTGTGGGCGCCCTGGTCGGCGGCGGCGACCTCGAACGCGCAGCGGGTGCGCGTCGAGGTCTTCTCGAAGATCAGCGCGATGTTCTTCCCGGTCAGACGCCGCTTTTCGGCCCCGGCCCGCTTCGCCGCCTTCAGCTCCGCGGCCAGCTCGATCAGACCTCGGAACTCCGCCGCGGTGAAGTCCAGCTCCTTGAGGAAGTGGCGCCCGGCGAGGGCGGTCGGGACAGTCGCCATGGGGGCGCTCCAGGGATACGAGAAACGGGACTGTGGAATTCTATACGACCACTAGAATTTCTATACAGCCCTCCCGTTCTGCTCTACACGGCGTCTCGCTCTACGGGACAGCTCATGCAGCGCGGCCCGCCCCGGCCCCGCCCCAGTTCGCTGCCCGGGATCTCGATCACCTCGATGCCCTGCTTGCGCAGATGCGTGTTGGTGGTCGAGTTCCGCTCGTAGGCGACGACCACGCCCGGCTCGACGGCGAGCACGTTGCAGCCGTCGTCCCACTGCTCACGCTCGGCGGCGTGCACGTCCTGGGTGGCGGTCAGCACCCGGATCTCGTTCAGTCCGAGCGCGGCCGCGATGGCGCGGTGCATGTGCTCCGGCGGATGGTCGGTGACCTTCAGGTCCTTATCGCCCGCACCCGGCTCGATGGTGTACGAGCGGAGCATGCCGAGACCGGCGTACTGGGTGAAGACATCGCCGTCGACCATGGTCATCACGGTGTCGAGATGCATCAGGGCGCGCCGCTTGGGCATGTCCAGCGCCACGATCGACCGGGCGGACCCGGCGGCGAACAGCTTGTGGGCGAGCATCTCCACCGCCTGCGGGGTGGTCCGCTCGCTCATCCCGATCAGGACGGCGCCGTTGCCGATGACCAGCACGTCACCGCCCTCGATGGTGGACGGGTAGTCGGCCTGCCCCTCGGACCAGAGGTGGAAGGACTGGCCGCGGAAGAGGGGGTGGTGCCGGTAGATCGCCTCGAAGTGCACGGTCTCGCGCTGGCGGGCGGGCCAGCGCATGGCGTTGATGGAGACGCCGTCGTAGATCCAGGCGGAGGTGTCCCGGGTGAAGAGGTGGTTGGGCAGCGGGTCCAGCAGGAAGTCGTCGAGGTCCATCGCGTGGAAGCGCACGGAGACCGGCTCCGCGTGCGCCTCCAGGAACTCCCGCTTGGTCATGCCGCCGACCAGCGCCTCGGCCAGCTCGCGGGCCGGCAGTGACTCGAACTCGGCCCGCAGATGGTCGGTGGCCAGCGGGCCGTACTCCTTCTCGTCGAACACCCGGTCCAGGACGAGCGCGCGGGCCGCCGGGATCTCCAGGGCCTCGGCGAGCAGGTCTCCGAACAGATGCACGGCGACCCCGCGGTCGCGCAGCACATCGGCGAAGCCGTCGTGCTCGGCACGCGCCCGGCGCACCCAGAGCACGTCGTCGAAGAGCAGGGCGTCCTTGTTGCTGGGGGTGAGCCTTTTGAGCTCGAGATCCGGCCGGTGAAGGATGACGCGGCGCAGCCGCCCGGCCTCGGAGTCGACTTGGAATCCCATGTCTCCATCCTGACCATCCGCGACCTCCTTCACCCGCTTCTCGTCCGTTTCCGCATGCGGTTGTTTTCGTCCCCTTGACGACAACCGACCCTGCACTTTATCGTCTACATGACGAAAAACGAGGGGGGCTCACATGGCCGACATCACCCGGCGCCTCGGCTGGCGCCATCTGCGGGGCGCGCCCACGGCACACATCCGCCACCACCGCTCGGGCGACCTGGTGCACGACGGGCCGGGGCTGAGCTTCTGGTTCCGGCCGCTGACCGCGGCACTGTCCGAGGTCCCGGTCGACGACCGCGAACTGGCGATGACCTTCCACGCCCGCACCTCCGACTTCCAGGACATCGCCGTGCAGGCGACCGTCACCTTCCGCATCGCCGACCCGGCCCTGGCCGCCGCCCGCCTGGACTTCTCCATCGACCCGGACACCGGCGCCTGGCGCGGCACCCCGCTGGAGCAGCTCGGCACGCTGCTCACCGAGACCGCCCAGCAGCACGCGCTGGACGTCCTCACCCGGACACCGCTGTCGTCGGCCCTGGTCGACGGGGTCGCGGCGGTCCGCGAGCGGGTCGCGGCGGGCCTGGCCGCCGAGCCCCGGCTGCCGGCCACCGGCATCGAGGTGGTTGCCGTACGCGTGATGGCCCTGCGTCCCGAACCCGAGGTGGAGCGGGCACTGCGCACCCCGGCCCGCGAGCTGATCCAGCAGGAGGCCGACCGCGCGACCTACGAGCGCCGGGCCGTGGCCGTCGAGCGCGAACGCGCCATCGCCGAGAACGAGCTCGCCAGCAAGATCGAGCTGGCCCGCCGCGAGGAACAACTGGTCGAACAGCGCGGCACCAACGCCCGCCGGGAGGCGGAGGAGGCCGCGGCCGCGGACGCCGTACGGGCCGAGGCGGAGGCCGGCCGGACCGTGCGGCTGGCGGAGGCGGAGGCGGCCCGGTCGGTGAAGCTGGCCGAGGCCGAGGCCACGCGAACCGCGCGGCTCGCCGAGGCGGAGGCGACGCGTGCCGTACGGCTGGCGCGGGCCGAGGCCGAGAGCGCGCGGGAGGTCGGGGAGGCCCGGGCCCTGGCCCAGGCGGCCTGGCTGCGGGTGCACGCCGAGGCCGGCGTGGACGGCCTGGCCACGCTGCACGCCCTCACCGGTACGCGGCTCGCCGAGAACCTGCCCAGCATCGAGAGCGTCACCATCACGCCCGACGTGCTCACCGGCCTGCTCGCCAAGCTGGGCGTGAACGGCCGGGAGGCATGAGCCTCGCCACCCGGGCCGTCCTCGTGCACCGCACCACCGAGTACGAGGAACTCGTCGCCCGGCACGGCACCCACGGCCAGGCCGCGTTCTTCCTCGCCTCCCGGGGCCGGGACATCGAGGAGGTCGCCGAGCGGCACCGCCGCAGCCGGCGGGCGCTGGCGCAGGTGGCCGCCGCGGTGCCCGCGGCCTGGCGGCAGGCCCGGGTGGAGCGGGCCGACCTGGACCGGTTCCTGTTCGCGCCGGAGGACGTCGTGGTCGTGGTCGGCCAGGACGGGCTGGTGGCGAACGTCGCCAAGTACCTGGCCGGGCAGCCGGTCGTCGGCATCGACACCGACCCCGGCCGCAACCCGGGTGTCCTGGTCCGCCACCGCCCCGAGGACACCGCCGCGCTGCTCACCACGGGCCCGGCCGCCGACGAGCTCACCATGGTCGAGGCCGTCGCGGACGACACCCAGCGGCTGGTGGCCCTCAACGAGATCTACCTCGGCGCGGCCGGCCACCAGACCGCCCGCTACCGCCTGGACCTGGAGGACGACGGGGGTGCCGTCGAGGCCCAGGCCTCCTCGGGGGTGCTGGTCGGCACGGGGACCGGCGCGACCGGCTGGCTGCGGTCGGTCTGGCAGGAGCGGGGGGCGCGGCTGCCGCTGCCCGCGCCCACGGAGGACCGGCTGCTGTGGTTCGTCCGCGAGGCCTGGCCCTCCCCCGTCACCGGGACCTCCCTGGTGGCGGGCGAACTGCCCGCGTCCCGCAGGCTCCGGCTGACCGTCGAGTCCGAGCGCCTCATCGTGTTCGGCGACGGCATCGAGGCGGACGCGCTGGAGCTGACCTGGGGGCAGTCGGTGGACGTGCGGGTGTGCGCGGACCGGCTGCGGCTGGTGGGGTGACACACCGCCCGTCTGCCCTACGGCTGCGGCTGCGGCTGCGGCTGCGGCTGCGGCTGCGGCTGTACGGATCTACTGCGGCCGTCGCCCGCGCGGTCGCAGCCGTTCCGGCCGGGCCAGCAGGCGGCGGGAGGCCCGGCCCGGTTCGAGTGCCGCGCGGGCGACGATCCACCCGGCGAGGGCGTGCGGCTCGGCCGGGTCGTCCGCGAGGGCGTCGTCGTAGCGGGCTAGCGCGGCGGCCGGGCGCCCCGCGGCGAGGTACTCGTCGGCGGTACGGGGTGCGGTGGGGCGGGTGGCGAAGGCCTGGGTGCGGGTGTCCGGCCACACGGTCCGGTCGGGCCGGAACCGGGGGATGTCCGATGTCGGCCCGGCGTCCGGGGCGACGTTGCGCAGCCGCCACTCCGTGCGGTGCAGGGCGGCGGCCGTACGGGCGCGGGCCGCGGCGGCCTCGGGCACCGGCTCGCGCAGCCAGCCGTCCAGCGTGCGGGCGAGCCCCGACACCACGGCCGTGCCCTGGGCGGTCAGCCGGCCGCTGGTGAGCAGGGTGCGCACGACGAGCCGGCTCTGCAGCCGGCGCAGCGCGAAGTGGTAACCGGCCTGCTCGCAGGGTTCCTTGCCGGCCAGCCGGTCCCGCCAGAAGCCCGCGACGCCGGTGAACGCGTAGGCGCCGTGCAGAAGTCCGGTGAGATGGCGCGGGTCGGCGCGCCAGGGGGCGTAGTAGCGCTCCTCCCGGTCGTCGTCGAGCAGCGGGAACAGGTGGAGCAGGGCGGCGAGTTTGCTGTGCTGGAACTCGTGGACGAGCGTCTCGGCGAGGGCCAGCGCGGAGGCGGGGCGGGCGATCACCATCGCGCCGTAGGAGTCGCCGCTCGAACCGGACAGGGGCACCGCGGGCGGGGCGGGCGGCAGCAGGCCGGTGCGGCCGAAGGGCACGACGGCCCGGATCGCCGCGGGATCCACCCGGCCCGGCCCGGTTCCGCCGGGGGCCGCGAGGATGCCGACGGCGTCGTCGAACAGCCGCTGCCACTCCTCCGCCTCGTCGGCGTCGAGCCGCGCGGGCGGGACCGGGTCGTCGAGGTCGCGGTACGGGTCGAGGTCGTCCAGGGGGATGGCCGTCACCCCGGCGCCACCGATGTGGGTCAGGGTGCGCAGTGGCTGCCAGGTGGCGGGGGTCCTGGTCCCGGCGGGCCTGTCGTACCGGGGCACCGCGACCGGCGCGGCCCCCCGGCCGCGCAGTGGGGAGGTGGCCGGGCGGCAGGTCAGGGCCGTCGGCACGGAGTGCCGTCCGGGACCGGTGAGGGTGAGGCCGCCCCGGCTGGTGACGGCCACGCCGACCGTGGGGCCCGCGGCCGCCTCGGGGAGCCGGGCCCGTCCGAGGCCCGGCAGACAGAGGGTGCCGTCGGTGAGGGGGACGCGGAGTTCGGCGTCCGTGCCCGCGCGCAGACAGGCCGTCACGGCCAGGGCGCACAGATGCCCGGCCTCCATCCACAGCGGCGGGCCCGACGCGGTGCCGTGCACCCGGCGCAGCATGTGGGCGAGCCAGCCGCCGGTCGCGGGCGCGAGCAGCAGCCGGTCGACCGGACCGGGCGCGTGCTCGGCGGCGTCCTTGAGGGCGGCCCAGGCCTCGGCGGCGGGCGTCAGGGGCGTGGGCAGCCCGTCGAGATGGTCCAGCAGTGTGCGCAGCAGCAGCATGCGGCGGGCGCGCTCGCTCTGTTCGAGGAAAGCGAGGGCTTGGGCCGAGCCGCCGCCCAGGGCCAGTTCCGCGAAGAGGCGCTCGGGCATGCGAAAGGGCACGCTGCGCGGCTCACCGGTCATGGACGGGGACCTCCGGTCGCACGGAAGGGGCACACTCGAACCCCGGGCGGGCAGGCGGAGACCTCGTGAGGGCTCGGCCGATCGGTCGGGCTACTCGGCTCGGGCGTTGCCGCCGGGCCCTTCGTTTCCGCCCTTCATGCTGCTGCGGGCGCGCAGCACCTCCACCAGCAGACGAGCGGTGGGCCGCAACGGCGTGAGGTCGTCCACCGCGGTCAGAGGCAGCCCGGTGAGGTCGGCCAGATCCGCCTCCCAGAAGCCGGTCCCCACGGCGACGGACGGCTCACGGACGGCTGCTTCGGCGTGCAGTCGAGCGGGCGGCTGGTCCAAGGTGCTCCCCCCTTCACGTAACGGTGGCACACAGTTCCTCGTGTCTCTCTCCATCATGGCCATTCCTACCCCTGTCGAAAACCGTACGATCACGCCACCTGATCATTCCCGGCCGCGTGGACGTGTCGACCTGTCCGCGAACTCGCGCAATGCCGCCTGCAGTTCGGCCGCGCGTCCGGGATCGTTGTCGATGGTGACCACCGCGTCGTACAGCTCCAGCAGCGCCTCGGCTCCGCGCTTGGCGAGGTGGTTGAGGAGAGAGGTGGCGTCCGTGCGGGCCTTGGTGTGACGGGCGAGTGTCCCGGTGTGGGAGGGGTCCAACGCGGCGACCACCGCCTGCCGTTCGACGGGGTCCGCCATCAGGGGATAGGCCGTCAGGGCATCCACGGCCCGCAGCAGCGGGGGCACCGGACGGGGCGCGGGGCCGGGCGCGGGCGCGGTCAGGGTCTCGGTGCGTTCGGGGCCGCGCAGCCGGATCTCGGGATACTGCAGAGTTCGTCCCGCTTCCCTGAGAATCGCGATGCGTGCGCGAACGGCGGGAAACAGTTCCTCGGGGTCGGGCGGCGCGGGCAGGAGTGCGGCCCGGTCCGCCAGCAGATCGAGCAGGACGTCGGAGAACAGTCCCGTGCCGCGCACGGGGTCGTTGACGGCGGCCCGGCCGCGGCCCGCCGCGCGCAGCAGGGTCTGCTGGTGGGCGAGGTTGCGCCGGCCCACGGGCAGCGCGTCGGGCGGCAGTTGTTCCCGCAGGGCCAGGTCCTCCTCGAAGGTCTCGCAGGCGTCCACCACCCACGTCTGCCGGGTCAGGCCGGGCACGGCGTCACCGGCGTACCGCTCCAGCGCGGAGTCGAGGTCGATGCCCAGCTTGTCGGCGGTGCTCGCGTCCGCGCAGAACAGCCGCAGACTTCCGGACCGGTCGAGGACGCCGTGTCCGCCCCACCACACCCACAGGATGTCGCCCTCGGCCGAGGGCAGTTCGCGCACCAGGACGCGGCGCAGGGTGGCGTGGTCGGCGGGCGCGTACCCGACGTCGGGGATATGGGGCGGCAACGGGGCGAGATGCAGGCGGAGTTGGTGTTCCGGCACCCCGGCGGCGCGCAGCAGCCGGTGGAACCGCACGGCGTCCCGTGCAGGTCCGGGCAGGTCCCAGGAGGGACCGGCGTCGTACGTCTCGATGCCGACGATCAGCGCGTGCACGCGGGCCGGGTCGGCGGCGAAGGGGGCGGTCACGGCAGCCGCTCCACGATGTGCCGGTACACCTCGGGGTTGGTCCAGTAGGCGCTGTGCGCGGCCGGGAACGGCTGGCGGCCGTCGACGGCTATGTCGGTGACCCGGCCGGGGAACACGCCCGCGCCGACGTAGCCGAGCAGATCGCGGGGGTCGTACAGATTCAGCCAGTCGGGGACGTGGGGCGGCAGGGGCGCGGGGTGTTCGAGCCGGGGCAGGGAGCCCGACTCGTAGAGGAACGGCCCCTGGGAGCCGGCCGTCACCAGGAGGCGGACCTGGGGCAGCGGGGCGCAGATCAGGGTGTCCAGGGCGATGACGCCGCCCAGGCTGTGCCCGACGAGCACGACGGGCTCCTCCAGTCCGGCGACGAGGGTGCGCAGGTCGGCGCGGACGCCCTCGCCCCGGCTGAGGTAGCGCAGGACGTCTCCCGCGGCGGGGTGCGCCGCCTGGGTGAGGGCGCGTCTGCGGCGTACGACGGCACGTGAGGCGGCGGATCCGGCGACACGCAGCACCAGGGAGCGCACCGAGCGCTCGGTTCCCCGGGCCGGTGCGCCCAGCGCCTCCGCCAGGCGCTCGACGACGGCGTCACGGGTGTCGCCCACCGGGACGAGCGGGGCGTCGGCGTCCAGGACGCCGCCGATGATCCGGGCGGCCAGGCTGCGGGCGGCGAGGACCGCCAGGTCCGGCGGGTCGAGGGTCTCGGCGGCGGGGCCGAGCAGTGGGTGGGCGGACAGGTCGTTCGCCGCGCGGGCGAGACCCGGGCCCAGCTCGACGGCGAGGGCGTCGCCCTGTGCGGCCAGCCGGGCCAGTTCCGCGCGAATCCGCTGGTCGGGCGGTACGAGGCCGGGTGGACGCTCCCCCTTGGGCTCGGCCCCCGCGGCGGCCAGGGCGAGTTCGGCGTACGGGTCGGCGTACAGCACAACCCAGGCCGCGGTGGGATCGGCGGCGGTGTCCGCGGTGGCCGGAGCCTCGTTGAGTCCACGCGTGGTGCCCGCTTCCGGCGGCAGGCTCGCACCGCCCGCCGCGAGCGTGGCGCCGTGCGTGCCTCCCCAGTAGTAGGGCACGATGCGAAGTCCTTCACGCAGCGTGGTCAGTCCGGCCGCGAAGCGTGCGGCCAGCGCAGAGAAGCCGGGTTCGCGAACTCCCGTCCCATGAATGAAGACGACCGCCGTCATGTGCCCCCCGTGACACCTGTGAAGCTCCGTGTACGACTGCCTTCCCTGAGTCAACTTACCCATATCATAAGGAAGTTGGGATCGAGCACATTTGCGAGAGCTGAGAGACCCGCAATCGGCCGGACGAACGGCCTTCGCACCTGGACCCATTGGGGGACGGCATGAGCCCTGATGAGACGGTCATGCACATCCTGCTGGCCACCGCACTGATCCTCGTCGTCGCCCATGCGGCGGGCTGGGCGGCGCAGCGGCTGAAGCAGCCTTATATCGTCGGTCAGTTGACCGCGGGCATCGCGCTCGGGCCCTCGCTGCTGGGAACCGTCTGGCCGGACGGGCACGACTTCATGTTCCCCCGGGAGATCGACACCGCGCTGACCGGTTTCGCACAGCTGGCGCTGGTGCTGTTCCTGTTCGCCGTGGGCTACGAGCTGGATCTGAAGGTCCTGGGCGACCGGGCGCGTTCCGCGGTGACCGTGGCGGTGGCCGCGTTCGTGGTGCCGATGGCCACGGGGAGCGGCTGCGCCCTGCTGTTCCGGGACCAGCTGCGCGACCTGGGCATGCCGGACCTGACGCCCGCCCAGGTCGTGTTCGCCGGGGTCGCCCTGTCGATCACCGCGGTGCCCGTGCTGACGGCCATAGTGCGGGAGAACGACATGTCCCACACCGTGCCCGGGGTGGTGGCCATCTCGGCGGCCGGGCTGCTCGACGTGATCGGGTGGACCGTGCTGGCCGGCGCCCTGCTGGGCGGTGACACCGGCGGGCAGTCGCTGGGCTGGGGCTGGCGTGCGCTGCTCGGGATCGGCTTCGTCGCGCTGATGCTCGTGGCGGCCCGGCCGGTGCTGCGCAGGCTGCTGTGGCGCACCAGCATGGAGCCCTCGCTGCGGCTGGCCCTGCTGGCGAGCTTCGCCGTCGCGTCGGCCGCGGTGACCCACGCGATCGGACTGCATGTCATCTTCGGTGCGCTGCTGGCGGGCGCGGTGGTGCCCCGCGAGGAGGACGGGACGCTCGATCCCGACCTGCTGCGGGCGCTGCACACGGTGAGTTATCTGCTCGTGCCCTTCTTCTTCGTCGTCTCGGGCAAGGCGGTCGCGCTCAACAGCATGGACGCCACCGGCTGGGCCGCCCTTGTGGTGGTGACGGCGCTGGCGGTCGTGACGAAGGTCGGCAGCGGTACGGTGGCCGCCCGCTCCAGCGGCCTGGACCGGACCGACTCATGGACCGTCGGGGTGCTGATGAGCACCCGGGGCCTCACCGAGCTGATCGCGCTCAACGCCGGCTACCAGGCCGGACTGGTGAGCGAGCCCGTCTACACGGTCCTGGTCTTCATGGCGCTGGCCACGACCCTGTTCACCCAGCCGCTGCTGATCCTGGTCCGCCGCTGGGCCGACCGGGCGAGGGACCGCCTCGCGCCGCCGCCGGTCGAGCCGGGACTCCGGCAGTCCCAGGACGGCGCGTCGGCCGCCTCCCCCGCCGACATGAGCTGACCTCCGGCCCCCGCCGGGGAGCCGGAGCGGGCGTCGCCATCGGGCGCCGGCATCGGGCGCCGGCATCGGGCGCCGGCATCGGGCGCCGGCATCGGGCGCCGGCATCGGGCGCCGGCATCGGGCGCCGGCATCGGG
>NZ_JBEXPR010000039.1:0-64118 GCF_040612135.1 Streptomyces sp. NPDC006458
GGCGCGGGCGCCGTGGCGGTTCGGCGGGGGCGCCCCGGGGCGGGTGGCCCCGTGTTCGCGCCGCGGGGCCACCTGGCCGGTGGCCCCGCGGCGCTTCCTCGTGCGTGGAATCTGCGCCCCCCGGGCACTCGGCGACGGTGACCCGGTGGCCTGAGACATCCAGGAGGCGCGTGTGGCGATGCGACAGGAGCCGATCAGGACGAGTCGGGCCGGGGCGGGGGGCGAGGACGGCCCCGACGGCGCGCACCGACGGCCTGACGGCGTCGACGACAGGACCGTCGAAGCCCTCGGCTCGCTGTCCAAGGCGCTGGAGACCATCGAACGCGCCCGCGGCCGCCTCTACGACTTCCACCAGCTCACCGGTGGCGCGGATGCCGAGCTGGACCGCGCGGTGCGCCTGCTGCGGGAGGCCGGGCATCCGGAGTGGGCCGACAAGGTCGAGGACGAGATCCTCGGGCGCAACGTCATCCCCGGCCACTGGACGTTCCAGATCGTCGAGGCCTACGACGAGACGTACTACGGGCCGTTCCGGCGGCTGGAGAAGAGCGCGGTGCGGGAACTCGCGGGAGGGCGCGATCACCTGTACGAGGCGGAGATGAAGGAGGCCCGCCGGACCCGCGGTCACCCGGATCACACGGCACGCCCATGAGTCCGCGGGACGGCCCGGAGGCGCAGGTGAGCGGGGGACACGACCATCCTGGGAAGCCCGGGTGAATTCTGTGGTCGACAACGGAGCGTGGGGCTTGTGGAGGGGCGCCCTGTGGCCTTCTACTGTCCTTCACGTCCTCGCTCCTCATGCGGCGGGACTGTCGAGAACATCCCTTTCCTTTTCCCTCTCACCGGGGCGCCGGTGAGTTGCAGCACGCCCCTCCCCCCAGAAAGACCGAAGGCCCGTGCCCGTATCCTTCGTACTCAGCGGCCGCCTGGCGCGGCTGGAGCCCCTCGCTCCGCATCACGTGGAAGGCCTGGTCCAGGCCGCGGCCGAGGACCGGACCTCGTATGCGTTCACACCCGTGCCGCACGGCCTGGACGCGACTCTCGGTTACGTGGATGAGGCGCTGGCCGATCAAGCGGCAGGCCGGGCGGTGCCGTACGCCGTGGTCCGGGCGGACGACGGACGCGTCGTCGGCTCGACCCGCTTCCTGCGGCTGCACTACTGGCAGGGCCCCCTGGTGTGGTCCGCCGTGCCCGACGCCCCTGCGGGCAACCCGGTCTCCGCCGTCCCCGACGCCGCCGAGATCGGCAACACCTGGCTCTCCTCCCAGGCCCAGGGCACCGGCATCAACACCGAGGCCAAGCTGCTCATGCTGCGCCACGCCTTCGACTCCTGGCGCGTCCGCCGCGTCTCCTTCCGCGCCGATGCCCGCAACCTCCGCTCCCGCACCGCGATCGAACGCCTCGGCGCGACCTGCGAGGGCGTCCGCCGCGCCCACTCCCGCGGCCTCGACGGCGTCGTCCGCAACACCGCCTTCTACTCGATCCTGGACGAGGAGTGGCCTGCCGTCCGAGGCATCATCGAACTCCGCCTGGCGGCCGCGGGAGCGAGGGCGGCCTGCACACGGACACCGGCGGAGCCCAGTCCTCAGACCGGCATGGACGACCGGCTCATCCCGGCGTAGAGCCCTCAGGCCGAGAGCCGGCCTGGTACCGGTGCTGGAACGAACCGGTACGGACCGCGGGTCGGCGCCGCGGTCCGTACCGGGGTGGCCGGGATGCGGGAGCCGGCCGGGTCCGGCTGGTGTGGGGTCAGCCGGGGAGGTGCGAGGGGTCAGCGGGCCGTCAGGGCGAGGGCCTTGGCGAGGCCGTTGGCCCAGAGCTGGTTGACGCGGGTGCGCTCGGTGGAGTTCGGGTAGCGGTTGGTGCAGGACGGGCCGGGGCCGCCGCCGGACATCAGTTCGCTGCACGGGCCGCCGTAGTGGTCGGGCAGACCGAGGACGTGGCCGGTCTCGTGGGCCGTGACGCGGATGGAGTCGTACTGCTGGTTCTGGCTGTAGTCGAGGAAGATGTAGCCGCGGCCGTGGCCGTTGGTGGAGGCGTACGAGCCGCGCGGGTCGTTGCCCTCGTAGAAGGCGAAGTCGCCGGTTCCCGAGGTCGCCTGGAGCTTGACGTTCGACACCGAGCTGTTCCATATGGAGGCGGCGCTCGATATCTGGTTGCGGAAGCTCGGGGTTGAACGATCGGTTGCCAGAGATTCTCTGGCAGGCAACCCGGCCGCGGATGATGGCACTTGGGAACAGGGCGGAGTTATCGGTGGCCGACTCGTCCACTTTCGTTGGAACTTGAACATCTGGTGTCGCACCTCGCCTCGCCCTACGCTCCCTGCATGGAGCTCGAGGTGAGGCACTTGCGCGTTCTCTGCGCCATCGCCGACACCGGCAGTCTGCACAAAGCGGCCCGCGAACTCGGCGTGGCCCAGCCCTCGTTGAGCACCCAGCTGCGGCGTATCGAGAGCACGCTCGGCGCCCAGCTCTTCGTCCGCGCCCGCACCGGCTGCCGGCCCACCCCGCTGGGACTGGTCGTCCTGAGCCGGGCCAGACCGCTGGTGGCGGAGTTCGCGGCGATCGTCACCGAGGCCAGGGCCGCCGCCGCCCGGTCCGCCGGCGGGTTCCGCCTGCGCATCGGCGCCACGGCGAGCCGGGCGGTCCCGGGCTGGCTGCGCAGACTGCGGACGCGGGCACCCCGGCTCGAACCGACCTTGCAGATGAACGTGTCCGCCAACTCCCTCTTGGCCATGGTCGCCACGGGCCGGCTGGACATGGCTTTCGTGCACGAGGTCGAGGGCAGCCCGCTGCGTGTCCCGCCGGGGCTCAGCCTGCGCGTCCTCGTCGAGCGCGAGCCCCAGTTCGTGACGCTCTCGGCGGACCATCCGGCGGCGTCACGGCGGCAGGTGCGACTCGCCGACCTGGCCGGGGACCGGTGGATGGTCGACTCCACGGTCGACGGCGAATGGGACGGCCTGTCACGGGTGCTGCGGGCCGCCGGGCTGGAGCCCGAACTGCTGCACGGCGACTACCTCAGCGCGTACTCCCTGGCCGCCATCGGCGAGGTGGTCACCGTCAGCCAGCCCACCGCCCATCCCCGCCCCGACCTGGCGATCCGCCCCCTGGAGGGCGACCCGATCGGCGTACGCCTGCTGCTGGCGGCCCGCTCGGAGGCCGAACTGGACGAGGCCTACCCGGCCTTGGAGGCGGCGTACTGGGAGGTGGCCCGTGCGGCGCCCGCCTATGTGGAGTGGCTGGGGCGAACGGACTCATCCCTCGACCGCCTCTCCCGCGCCGGGCACGCCGGACACATGGGGGAACGCCGACGCGGAGCGCGCGGCGGGGAGACTTCGGACGGCACCGTGGCCGCGCACGCCGGGCGGCCCTGCACTCCCCCAGATCATTCCGTCGAGCGGGGTGCGGCCTTTCCCCGCACCCTGGATGCATGAGCCACCGCATCGCGGTCACCCGGCCGACAGGGACCGCGCACGGCGGGTGCACGGGATACGGAGGCCCGAGGATGATCCAGAATGCCGACATCCGGGAGTGGCGCAACCACGACGTCGTCGACCAGCGAGGCAAGAAGATCGGCACGCTCGAATCCGTCTACGTCGACACCGCCACGGACCAGCCTTCGTTCGCCACCGTCACCGTGGGACTGCCCACCCGGCACCGGCTGGTCTTCGTCCCGCTCACCGACGCCACCGTCGGCCCTGGCTATGTGAAGGTCGCCTACGACAGGTCCCTCGTGAAAGGCGCCCCCTCCATCGGCACCGACGGAGTCCTGGCGGCCGAGGAGGAGCCCCCGGTGTTCGCCCACTACAAGCTCGAATACGCGCCCGGCGCGAGCGGCGAACGCCGCCTCGCCCGCCGCTGACGCCGAGGCGGTGGGCGCAGTGGCCTGGTTCCTGTTCCTGATCCTGCTGGCCGTCGTCCTCGGCCTCGTCGGCGCCGTGGTCCAGGGACTGACGTATCTGCTGGCCATCGGGGCGGTCGTCTTCGGGGCGGCCCTGGTGCTGGCCCTCGCGCGACTGCGCCGCACGGGCCGCCGTCCCGTGCGCTGATCACGTACCGCCTCCGCGTCGCGGCGCCGTGTCCTGGCCTACGCGTCGGCCGCCGCACGCCGCAGGGCGTCCAGCGTCCGTACGACGTCGTCGTCGGTGGTGGACCAGTTGCTGACGGAGATGCGCAGAACCCGGCGGCCGCGCCAGGTGGATCCGCTGATCCAGGTGGTGCCCTCGTCGAGGAGCCGCTGGATGACCCGGTCGGTGCGGGCGTCGCTGTCGAAGGCGGCGCAGACCTGGGTGAAGACCACGTCGTTGAGCACGATCGCGCCCTCGATGGCGGCGATGCCGCGGGCGAACGCGGCCGCGTGCCGGCACAGTCCGTCGACGAGGTCGCAGACCCCCGAACGGCCGAGGGAGCGCAGGGCCGCCCACACGGGGAAGGCACGTCCGCGGCGGGAGAGTTCGGGGACGGTGTCGACGGGGTCGCCGCGGGTGTCGTGGATCAGATAGGCGCCCTGGTGGCCCATCGCCTCCCGCAGTGCCGCCGCGTCGCGCACCATCGCCAGACCGCAGTCGTAGGGGACGTTGAGGGTCTTGTGGGCGTCGGTGGCCCAGGAGTCGGCGGCCGGGCAGCCCGAGGTCAGGGTGGCGTACTTCGGGCTGGCGGCGGCCCAGAGCCCGAAGGCGCCGTCGATGTGCACCCAGGCGTCCGCCTCCCGGGCGTGGTGGATCGCGGGTTCGAAAGGATCGAAGGCGCCGGTGTGGATGTCTCCGGCCTGCAGGACCACGATCGTGGGCCGTGGCGGACCGGCGGCCAGCGCCTGCCGCAGGGCGTCGGGGCGGATACGCCCTTGACCGTCGGCGGGTACGGATTCGGGGGTGCCCAGGCCGAGGTAGCGCAGGGCGAGGTCGACGGAGATGTGGCGGTCCTCGCCGACGACGACCCGCACGGGCGGCCCGCCGACGAGCCCGTCACGGACGACGCTCCAGCCGACCCGGCGCAGCACGGTGTCCCGTGCTGCGGCGAGGCAGGTGAAGTTGGCCATGGTGGCACCGGTCGTGAAGCCGACCCCGCTGTCCGAGGGCAGGCCCAGCAGATCGAGCAGCCAGGTGCCGGCGATGTCCTCCGCCGCCGCGCAGGCGGGGGACACGGCACGCATCACGCAGTTCTGGTCCCAGGCGCTGACCAGCCAGTCGGCGGCGAGGGCGGCGGGATGGGTGCCGCCGATCACGAAGCCGTAGAAGCGGCCGCCGGGGAAGCCCGCGAGGCCCGGTTCACCGGCCGTGGCGAGCAGATCGATCACCTCGGCGGCCGGCGTGGGCCCGGCGGGCAGATCCGTCCCGAGCGCCCGCACGATGTCCTCGACCCGCGCACGCGGGGGAACCGGACGGTCCGACAGTCCGGCCAGCCAGCGCTCGGCGTGGCGGTAGGCCTGGGAGAGCGCCGCATCACGCGCTTCCATACCTCGCACTATGGGACCGCGCACGTCGGCGTGCAAGCGGAGCAGTGACCTCTCGACGAGCCCCGCCCCCAGTGGGCGCCTGCCTTAGATCAGTGGCGAGTTGGTCAGCCGCTTACGGAATCCGGCCGCCTGGGCCTGCCGGACGGCTCGCGCAGCGGCGTGCGGCACTCGGCGATGATGGGCACGAACCCGCCGCCTCGTCCCTGCCACGCCATGCCCCCACGGCGATGGCCCGAGACCAGACACTTCCGGACCTCTTCGGGCAAAGAATCAAAGAACGCTCCCTGCTCGCGCTCAGTAGGCGGCCGGGATCAGGAAGACCTCGTCGACGAAGCACCAGGCCCAGTCCTCGTCCGCGGCGAGGGACACGGCGACGGGATGACCCGTCCGCGCGTGGTGGGCATGGGCGTGGGCGCCTCGGGAGCTGTCGCAGCAGCCGACGTGCCCGCAGGTCGCGCACCAGCGCAGCCTCCGCCAGGTCCAGCCTCGCGCCAGGCACTGTGCGCAGGCCGGCCCTGTCAGATCGCGGGGCACGGCCGCCGCGTCCAGATGGGCGCAGTGCGGGGGTGTGCGGCGGCCGGCGTCCGGCGCGACCTGCCAGTGAGTGCGGGGCGGGGTGGTCGACGGGCCGGCCGTGTCGTCGCCGGGCGCGTGGGCGGTCATGGCTTCCCTCCTCGCGTGATGGTCTCGCTGCGTCGAGTTCCCTGTCAGGGCCGTGAACGGATGCGCCGCCCCCGGCGACGGGCGGCCGGGAGCGCGGTCGTCACGGGTTGGGCGCGGCGGCGCGTACGGCTCCGTGCACCGCGCGGGCCAGCCGGGCGCCCCACACGGAGCGGGGACCGGCGAACGGTACGGCCTCCGCTCCGGCACCGGGCCGGCGTACGGCCACGCACACCGCGTCGGTCGGTGTCCCCGAGCAGTCGTACCCGGCTTCGAGCAGGGCCTGGACCTTGGCCTCGGTGGCGGTGGCGACCGCGTTGACCAGGGCCGCGTCGGTGAGGGCCACCGGGAGGGCGACCACGATGTTGATCGTGCCCGGCGGGGTCTGCCCGGCCGCGCCCTCGGCCGGCGCGGCGGCCCAGCCGCGCACGCCGAGTCCGGCGGTGGCGACGGCGTGGACACCGCCGTCGTGCGCGCGGCCGTACGCCCGGACGTCGGCGGCCGTCATGAGCCCGACCCCGGATCCGTACACGCCGGCCTCCGCCGCCAGTTCGGCGAGGTGCCGGTCCGGGTCGGTGCGGCGGTAGCCGTGGGAGACCTGTGCGTTGAGCACCCGGGACCGCTCCCCCAGTCCGCCGCCCAGGACCGCGCTGCTGGCCATCCGCCAGCCGCTGCCCGCCCGCCCGCCCGCCCGCCACAGCAGTGCGTGCAGCGTCTCGCCGTCCTCGACACGGGTCAGCTCCCGTACCTCCAGCGGACCGGCGGCGGTACGGGGCGGGACGACGGCGCTCACCGGGCGGACACTCCTTGGCGTGACGGGGACCGGCTGATCCTATGCGGCGGCCCGCGAGGTCCGTCGGCCGGGCAGGCCGCGGTCCCCCGGAGTCCGGGCATCCGGCGCCGCCTCGGATCGGATGCCGTGATCCCACCGGTTCGGGGTACTCGCGACCTCACGACGTACGCGAGCGGCCTCACGCGACCGTACGGAGTCCGACGAACCGGAATCGAAGCAGACCCAGGAGACGGAGGTGATCGCCGTGTCGAGTGCACGACCCCTCGACGCCGCGGCCGGGCCCACTGCGCGGCCCTCCGGCGAAGAGTCGGCGAGTGAGCTGGTGGAGCGCGCCACGAAGCAGTTGACGGAGCTGATGCGCGGCGAACTGCGGCTGGCCCAGGAGGAGATGAAGGTCAAGGGCAGGCGGTACGGCAGGGGCGGCGGGCTGTTCGGCGGCGCCGGCGTGGTCGGCTTCCTCACGTTGCAGGCCCTGGTGGCCACCGCCGTCGCCGCCCTGGCCGTGCCGCTGCCGGTCTGGGCGGCGGCGCTGATCGTCACCGCTGTCCTGGCTCTGGTCACCGCGGTTCTGGCCCTCGCCGGAAAGAAGCAGGTCAAACAGGGCTCGCCGCCCACGCCCCAGCTGGCGATCGACGGCGTCAAGGCCGACATGAACGAGATCAAGGAGAGTGCACGACGATGAACCAGCCATCCCAGGACGGGCAGTCCGCCTCCTCCGACGAACTGCGCGAGCAGGTCGAGGAGGTCCGTGGCGAACTCGGCCGGACGGTCCAGGCACTGGCCGCCAAGACCGACGTCCAGGCCAGGGCACGGCAGAAGGCGGCCGAGGTCAGGCAGCAGGCGGCCGCGAAGGCGGGACAGTTGAGGACCAAGGCGGCCGATGTCACCCATGTCGTGGAGGACAAGGTGGCCCACCCCGTGAAGGACAAGGCGGGCGAGGTCTCGCGGCAGGCTCGGGCGAAGACCGCCCAGGCCGGCCATCTCATCGGCGACAAGATGCCCGAGCCGGTGCGCCGGACGGCGGCCCGGGGGGCGCCGGCGCTGCGGGGCCGTCGCACCGTGGTGCTGACGGCGGTCGCGGGCGGCGCCGTGCTCGTGTGGCTGGTGTGCCGGCCCAGGAGCGGCAAGCGGTGAGCGGACGGCGGGAACACCCGCCGTCCGGGGCACATTCCCCGAGTGGTGCGGCACGTCGCCGCACCACTCGCCCGCTTCTGCAGCCCGGCAGGCCGCGCGCGCCGGGGACGACTCAGTTCACCTGAGGAAGAGTTGCGCGACGACCGCGCTCACCCGAGGAAGGGCTGCGCAGGGATGCGGGGGCGGGAGGCAGCATGCGGGGACGGGAGCCGGACGGGCAGGGGGACGGGAGCCGGACGGGCGCGGCGCCGTACTCCTGGGTGAGTGGGTGAACCGGCGGGCCGTGCGATCGGTTCGCGTGGTGGCCTCGCCCCGGCCGGTGGAGCCGTCCGTCCGCCGTCGCCGCTCAGGCCCCCAGCAGACCGACCGTCCCCGTCGCCGCCGCCCGTCCGTCGGCGAGGACGGCGAATCGGGCGCTGAGGGACTGCCCGGTCAGCTCCATGAAGGCGCCGCCGCCGCTCGGCACGGGACTGTGCACGTCCACGCTCAGGCCGGTCACGGCGGCGGCCGTCCTCCCCGAGGCCAGCAGCATCGCCTGGCGTCCGGCTTCCAGTAGCGCCGCCGCCGGAAGGAAGGGCGGCCGTCCGGGCAGGTACACCGGGTGCCCGGGGTCACGCGGCGCGAGCGCGAGCCGGCCCTGGGGGGTGCGGGCCAGCAGGACATCGGTCTCGGCCGCGGCTCCCACCGCCTCCGCGGTGGGATACAGCAGACCGACGGGCGGCACCGCGTCGGCCGACGGCTGGACGCCGGTGCCCCGCGCACGGCGGACCAGACGCATGGTGCACGAGCCGAACGCGGTGCCGTCGTGCAGACAGTCGCCCGAGACCCGGCAGGCGACGACCCTCGCGCCCTCGCGGGCGATATCGGTCACGGTCAGCCGCACCTGTACGTCGGTGGCGTCGCCGGACTCCAGCGGCTGGGCGCCGGCCCGCAGCCCCAGCCGCACCGAGACGGGCTCCAGGGCGGCGTCCTGCTGTGTGTCTCCGCGGTCCAGCAGCGCGGCGAGCTGGCGCAGCGACTCCACCATGATCAGCGGGTGATGGGCGACGGGAATGCGGCGTTCGTTGAGGGGATGCAGGCGGGGCCACTGGCAGTGGGCCTCGAAGGCGCGGGTTCCCACCCGCCGCAGCGACAGGACGAGCATCGCCGACATGGTCCGCAGCCCGATGCCGCGCCAGGCCCGGAAGGTGTCCGTGGCGTTCTCCGGCACCGACTGCGCGTCGTGCCCAGCGGTGCGGTCGTTCCCCGAGGAGTCAGCTTCCTGTGTTCCGTACGCCGTCACACCCTGCATGCTCGCCTCCTCGGGGCCGAGACCCGTCGACCCGCGTCGGTCACGCCGTCCGGACCTGTGTGGTCCGGCGATTCGCTTCTCGACGGTCGGACGGATGCGGGGCACGACGCCACGGGGGACGCCCGGTCCTGGTCATCACGGCCGGACCGCGCCCTCAGTGGCGTCCCCGCAGCCTGCCGAGGAGCCGCTGTGCCTGGGCCCGGCGCCGAGGGTCGGCGGACGCGCGACGCACCTGTTCCGCGGCGCGACGCCCCTGCGGGCTCCGGCTGAACCGCTTGAGCTTCTCCAGCATGCCTGGCACGGCGGACCTCCTGAGACGGTGGACGACACGAACACCGGCCGCACGGGCACTCGGCCGGTGTACGGACGCGGGTACCCGCACACGGCCGGGTCATCCCTCGCCGTGAACCGGTACGGGCCACGCCGTCGGCCCGGACGGGGTCACGGGGACGCGGTGGCGAGTGCGCTCTCCATCGCGTCCATCTCGTCCTGGAGCTCACCGAGTTCGTCTTCGCGACCATCGAGGCCGGGGGTCCCGATCACGTCCGTGGGCTCGGGGAGGCCCCCTTCGACGGGGTCCCCGAGGGAGTCCTCGACCTGCTCGCGGAACTCGTCGCTGCCCACGACCTCGCCGATGATCTCGTTGTGGACGCGCTTGAGCGTCCGGTCGTCCAGACCGGCGCAGGCGGCCGGGTCCTCGGCATCGGCGGGGGGCCCGCCCGCCTGGGCGAACTCCTTGGCCTGCCGGCTCAAGGCGGCTCTGCAGGCGGCCTCGTCGCCGACCGCCGCGGCGCCTTCGCCGCTCCCGGACCCGCAGGCGGTCACGGCCATGAGCAGCAGGCCGAGTGCGGGCATGGCGGTGCGGGAATTCATCGTCCCCCCGAGGTGGTTGTCGATGTGCAGACATCATCCACCTCGGCCCGGCCGAAACGTGACCGGCTCCCGGCTCTCCTGCGCACATGTGCGACGGCCGCCGGGCCGGTCAGTAGCCCTGCGTGGGAGACGGGGCGGGCGTACCGCCCTTGAGCACGGTCTCCAGCCGGCCGGTGCCCTGCTCCACGGCGGCGTCGACGGAGTCCGGCTGCCCGCCGTCCGGCCCGCCCGCCGTCACGGTGATCGCGTCGTCACCGACGCGCACCACACCGACGTTCAGGGTCAGCGTCGTCGGAGCGCCGTCGGCCGTGCCCTGGACGGTGACCTCCAGCCCCTGCCGGGCGTCCCCCTGGTCGGGCAGCGAGGCCCCGATGACCTGGACGGTGCTGTTCGAGTCCCCGGAACCGGTCGCGGTGAACTCGTCGCACTTCTGGGGCAGGGACTTCAGCCAGTCCATCGAGTCGTCGAGGCTGGACCCGGTGTACGCGGCGACCTGGTACAGCAGCCGGGAGTCGTCCTGCTCGAAACCGGTGAGCGCCGACGCCCCGGACGGCTTGCCGAGCAGATCCTCGCTGTACAGGCCGTCCAGCAGCCGCTGGCAGTCGGCGGCGTCCGCCTTGCCGGTGAGGAAGTCGTCGACGTCGACGGTGCCGGCGAGCAGCGTGTCCCGCCACTTCTCCGCGTCGTCGACCTGCGTCCAGTCGTCCTCGATGTCCGCCTCCGTGATCAGCGCCGTCTTCGCCTGGGCCTCGGTCAGGGCGCCGGACGGCGTGGCGCGCGCGGTGGCACCCGAGGGGGTCGCGGTGGGTGATCCGGTGGACTGCCCGGCCGTCGTCTCCTCGCCGCCGTCGTCCGAACAGGCCCCGGTGGCCAGCAGGACTCCCGCTGCCAGGGCGGCGACGCCAACACGAGCGGGACGGGAGGGACGACGGATCATGACGAAAGCCTCCGGGGGATCACGGACGATGCCCCCAGCGCACCACCGGCCATCCCCGCCCACCAGCCCGCACGGCCCGTACGGGTGAGTCCGCACGGCACGATCTGGACCACCACGAGGGCAGTCCCCTCACCCGCGGACGGCGTCGGCCTCCAGGCAGCGCGCCAGCCGCAGCAGGCCGCGCCGCGCGTGGCTCTTGACGGTACCCAGGGGCCAGCCGGTGAGCTCGGCGATCTGGGTCTGGGTGAGGTCGTCGTAGAAGGCCATGGTCAGCACCCGCCGCTGGGCCCGCGGAAGCTTGCACAGCTCCCGGGTCAGCACGATGCGGTCCAGTACGGCGTCCGGCGCGTGCCGGTCGACGGGTTCCAGGGACAGCCGCGTCCCCGCGGCCGCCACCAGCTCGGCGCGGCGCGTCCGGGCCGACAGCGCGTCGGCGATCTTGCGCCGGGTGATCCCGACCAGCCACGCGCCGAGGGCGCCGCGCTGCGGAGCGAACCCCGCACGTCCCCGCCACGCGGCCAGGAACACCGTCTGGGTGACGTCCTCCGCCTCCCGGGCGTCGCCCAGGGAGCGGCACGCCAGGGTGTACACCAGCGCGCTCCACCGGTGGTAGACGGCTTCCAGGCAGGTCTCGTCGCCCGCGACGAAACCGGCGGCCAGTTCGTCGTCCGGGTGGTCCCCTCCCCTGGTCCGCGCGGGGGCGGCGTCGGTGACGCGCTCGGGGGCCTGCGCTGCGCTCATGGTGTCCACTCCTCGTGCGGCGGTGGCCGGGCCGCCTCGCACCGGAGGTGGTCGGCACGCGCCGACACTGCTTCGACCGTCCGCCGGGCGCCCGTCGGGGTGCCCGCCGGACAGTCGTCGCCCGGAGCGACCGCGGCATCTCCACCGTGCTGCGGCGGAGCTCCTCCTACAACTCGCAGCGCCTTTGCATCGCTTTGCCTGGAGCGCGTGCGGGGCCGCGTGCGGGCCGTCTCACCGTGGCCCGTGCGAGCCGTGCGTGACCGAGGCCGGAGCGGGCTGGACCAGGGCCTCGACGATCGTGTCCACCGCCTCGGTGACCGTCCGGCCCCGGGGCAGGGTGGGCGGGGTGCCGACGACGGCTCGGGCGGCGAATCCCGACTCCACGTGCGGCAGCCGGATGTCCAGGACGGCCACGCCGGTGCGCCGGCGCTCGCGGCGGACCGCTGCCAGCCACGCCGCGAGCGCCGCTTTCGAGGCCGCGTAGTCCGCCATGCCCGCCGGGGCGGCGTCGACCACGACGCCCGTTACCGCCGCGAGGGCCCCGCCCGGGGGTACGACGGTGAGCGCGGCGCGCAGAAAGGCCACGGGGGCGAGCGCGTTGACCGTGAGGAGGTGTTCGGCAACGGTGTCCTCCACCGCGTCGGCCGGGCCGAACCCGGCGACTCCGACGCAGACGACGACCGCGTCCAGCCCGCCCGTTTCCGCCACCGCCCAGGGAACGGTCCGGGCGCATCCCTCCAGGTCGTAGGCGTCGAACCGGCGGACGGGCGCTCCCCCGCAGGCCCCGGCGACCCGCGCCAGGGACGCCGGGTCGCGGCCGGCCAGGGCGAGCCGGGCGCCCAGGCCGTGCAGTCGTACGGCCAGGGCGCCCCCGATGGCGCCGCTGGCTCCGGGCACCAGGACGCGTGCTCCTTCGATGTCCATGGTTCAGCTCCCGCCTCGGCCCGACGGCCGGGAGACGGCCTCCGGGGGTTGGATTCGACGTCGGGGCCCCGCTCCGCCCCCCCTTCTTCCGACCTTCTGACGACGGCCGACGAGGGTCCTCCACGACCGGCTATGGCCGCAGATCCCGCAGCACCTCGCGCGCGGCCCGCGCTCCCGAGGCCATGGCGCCCTGGACGGAGCCGGTCGCCCGGTGGTCGCCGCACACGTACCGGCCGGGGGACACCCGCGTGGTGCGGCTGAGCGGCTGGGGCGGTGTCATGACGGGCAGTGCCTCCTGGACCGTGCGCACGGTCAGCAGGTGCCAGCCCTCGGTGCCCGTGCCGTACGCCTCTCCGAGCGCCGCGCGCAGCTCGCCCTCGCGGCCGTCGCTGTCCGGGCCGAGTACCGAGGTGGCGATCAGCGCCTGGCCGGGCGGGGCGTAGCCGGGTACGACCTCGCTGAGCACGCAGGTGTTGAGGAACCGGCGGCGGGTGTCCACCAGCAGCGTGGGCTCGCCCAGCGGGGAGCGTGGGGCGGCGTGGTAGTAGGTGGTCACGACCCGGTAGGCGGGCAGGTCGACCTCGGGGAGGAGGGAGGCCACGGACCGGGGCCCGGCGGCCACCACGACGGCGCGGGCGGGGAGCTCCCGGCCGGGTACGGTCAGCGCACCGCCGGGCGTCAGCCGTGCCACGGGGGTGTCCAGCTGGACCGTGCCCGGGGGCAGGGCGGCGGCCAGGGCGCGCGGGACGGCTCCGACTCCTTCGGCGGGCAGGCACAGGGTGCCGCGCAGCATGCTTCGCCACACCAGGTGGAAGAAGCGGCTCGACGTGGCCAGCTCGTCCTCCAGTAAGACTCCCGCGAGGAAGGGCCTGAGGAACCGTTCCACGAGCGCGTCGGAGATGCCCGCGTCCGCCAGCGCGGTACGGGTCGTGGTCTCCGGGAGCCGCTTGAGCCGTATGGGCGGGGCGAGCATGTCGCGGGCGGTGAGCGCGCCGAGGGCGGCCAGGTCGCGGGGGCCCGCCAGACGCCCCGGCAGCAGGTCGGGCAGGGTGCGCGGGCGCCGGGTGGGATCGCTGAAGCGCAGTCGGCCCGACGGGGTGTGGACGAGGACTCCCGGGGTGAAGGGCCGCGGTTTCAGGTCCTTCAGGGCCAGCCGGCGGCGAAGCTGCGGATAGGACGTGTTGACCACCTGGAACCCGCGGTCCACCACGAAGCCCTCGACCCGGTCGGAGCGCATGCGGCCGCCGACCCCGTCGGAGGCCTCGACCACCCGCACCCGCAGGCCCGCGTCCGCCACGTCTCGGGCGCAGGCGAGCCCCGCGACACCGGCGCCGATCACCAGCACGTCCGTCGTCTCCTGGACCGCGGACACATGACCACCTCTTCCCTGTCGGTCACTCGTCTTTCGGCTGTTGCGCACGGCTTCCCCGCTGACGGAACCGGACCCCTGGCCGGCGGCGGAGGCTGGGCGGGGCAGGCCGGGCAGCTCGGCCGTGGCGCGCGGCATCGGGCCGAGGGGGATGCGCATCGGGCCAGGGGGTGCGCCTCGGGCCGAGGGAGGCACAGACCGATGGCGAGGTCCTCGTCGGGGCCGTGCGTCCGTCGAGGAAGCGCGGCAGCCGGCGCATGGCGACGCAGGAGAACCGCCGGCAGAACAGCGCGGACCCAGCGATGCGGCCGCCGTCCAGCTGTCCAGGGCGCGCGGCAGTACGGCCTCCATCGCGCGGGGTCGCGCGGAGTGGGCGGCGGGCGGTGCGGGTCCGCGGCCCGGCCGCGAGGCGGCGCCGGCCGCCCCGTTTTCGGCGTTGCATTCCGGCGAAGGTGTGGCCGGTGGACGGGCGGGGCGCGCCTCCCCTGGGCCCCGGGGCGGACGGCGGAGCTGCGATTCCCGCTCCCAGGACGCTCACGTCCGCTTTCACCACGACGGCTCCCTTCCTGTCGAGTGCTGCCTGATCCTGGTTCCCCTCGACGGGCACCGGCGGATGCGCCCGGGGAACTCGGGGCCGCCACCTCGCACCGCGAGACAGCGGCCGGGGCGCCTCGGGCGAGAGGTCACCCGAGGCCGGGGCTCCGGGCCACCGGGCGGTGCGGCCGATGTCGCGGACCAGCGCGGGCACCGGCGGGGAGCGGACGACGAGTGTGTCGAGCAGGACGCCGAAGCCCACGATGAGGACGATTCGCGCGGGGAACGCCGACGGGATGACGCCGGGTACCGCGAAGGTGGCCGCGAGGATGGTCGGGTACGCGCTGCTGGGGCCGCAGGCCAAGCCCTCCCGGTCCTCGGGGACCACGCCCGCGGAGGTGATGACCCCGCCCCTCGGACCGGTCTGTGGCGTACGCCCGTTCGGGTGCCGTGTACGAGCGACTCCTCGCGCACCCGGGACAGGCCAGGAGGCTCAGCGCGACGGTGGCCACGAGGAGCATCGGCGGCAGCGGCGAGGGCGGCGGTCCGACGAAGTGACCGGGACGCGCGGTGGTCGCGGCACGACACCCGGAACGCGTCTCGAAGAGGGCTCGGCAGCTCGGCAGCTCAACGTCGCGGCAACTCGGCAACTCGGCGGCTCGACGGCTCGACGGCTCAACGTCGCGGCACGCGCACCTCTCCGAGTTCGGTGTTCAGGGCGTCCAGGTAGCGCAGCACCACGGCCAGTTCGTCCTCGCTGAACTGGAGCCGGGCCTGCTCGGCCGCCTGGGCGAGCGGCATGAAGTAGGTGCGCGCGGCGGCCCGCCCGCCCTCCTCGTAGTGGATGTGGACGACCCGGCGGTCGGGGCTCTCGCGCAGGCGCCGGATGTGCCCGGCCTTCTCCAGCCGGTCGAGGCAGGCGGTCACCGCGCCGGAGGTCAGCCCGAGGTGCTCGCGCAGCATGCCCGGTGTCGGCGGCTGTGGGCTGTCGAGCACGAAGGACAGCGCCTGGACGTCGGTGGGGTGCAGCCCCTGCGCCGTGGCGAAGCCGTGGACCAGCCGGTTGACCTCGCCGATGGTCCGCCGTAGCGCCACGGCGAATCCCCGCGGGTCGGTCGGTGTGCTCCCGGCGACGGCGCCGGTCTCGTTCTGTCGTCCCCTGGCCACGGGGCCAGCGTACTGGGCGGTCGGCTCCGCGCCCGGCGGCCGTCCCGCGCCGGCGGCACCAGGTGTGCCGGCGTCCGTTCCTCCGGCACGTGCCTCGTTCCTCGTCCGCCGGGCCGGTTACGAGAACTCAGCCCGCCGCCGCCAACGCCTCGTCGACATCGGCGAGCAGGGGAACGGTGAGGCTCACTCCCGTCAGATCCAGGACGCGCCGGACCGCCGGCGTCGGGGAGATCACATAGACGCCGCCCAAGTCGTCACGGACCTCCTGGTACACCCGCAGGATGATGTTCATGCCGGACGAGTCCATGAAGGGCACATCGCGGATGTCGAGCAGGAAGTGCCGTCGTCCGTGGTGGAGTTGGTTGGCGAGGTGGTGCTGCAACTCGGTCGCGGTGGCCGCGTCCAGGTCTCCCGCGACCGTGAGCAGCACGGCGTCCTCGCGGAGGACTTCCACCTTGACGGACAGAGCGTTCTGAGCGTTCTCAGCTTCGGACACGAGGCCTCCCACAGGCGCTGGCGATCGGGACGGGGTTGCGGTCGGGCGGATTCCATGCGTCGGTGCACACAGGCACCCTGTGTGCGGCCGGACGCACCGAGGTCGGCGCATCCGGCTCGGACGGTCGGCGGTGGCCGGTGCCGCTCAGGCCACGCCCGGTTCCAGCAGCCCCTTGCGCAGCCGCTTGATGATGCGGCTGATGAGCCGTGAGACATGCATCTGGGAGACGTCGAGACGGGCCGCGATCTGCGCCTGGGTGAGTTCCTCGACGAAGCGCATGTGGATGATCCGCCGGTCACGCTCGTCGAGGCTCGCGATGAGCGGGGCCAGCGAGTTGAAGTCGTCGACGAGTTCCAGTGACGGATCCTCCTCGCCCAGGCGGTCGGCCAGCACGGTGTCACCGCTGTCCGACTCGGAGGTCAGCGCCGCGTCCAGGGAGGCCGACTGGTAGCAGTTGGCCGCCTTGCGCGCCTCGATGACCTCCTCCTCCGACAGGGACATCAGCTCGGACAGTTCCCGGGTGGTCGGGGTGCGGCCCAGCCGGGAGCGCAGTTCGTCCGTGGCCTTGGCGAGCTCCACCCGCGCCTCCTGGAGCCTGCGCGGCACATGGACGGCCCAACTCGTGTCGCGGAAGAAGCGCTTGATCTCCCCCACGATGTACGGCACCGCGAAGGTGGTGAACTCCACCTCCCGCGACACCTCGAAACGGTCGATGGCCTTGATCAGTCCGATGGTGCCGACCTGGACGACGTCCTCCACCGAGTCCCCGCGGGTGCGGAAGCGCGAGGAGGCGTACCGCACCAGTGAAAGGTTCATCTCGATCAGCGTGTTGCGCACGTACTGGTGCTCGTGGGTGCCCTCTTCCAGGACGGCCAGACGGCCGAGGAACCGGCGCGACAGTTCGCGCGCGTCCTTGGGCGTCACCGCGGCCGGATCCTCGATGAGCGGCAGTGCCGCCCCGTCCGTCGCGATCGTCTCCCCCGCCGTGGCCGTCGCCTGTGCCGCCGTCACGGCTGCCATGCCGCCCTCCCCAGTGCCGGAACCAGATGTCATCCCCCCGACTGCCCGGCATCGCGGGATTAACTCCCTCCAGTTGACGAACCCCGCCACCGCGCCTGCTTCTGGCCTGAATCCTCCCCTCACCCGCCACGATGTCCGACACCCGTGAAACTCACGCCGTTTGCCCGGCCGAGGGCGGGGCAGGCGCCAGATCGTGCTTCGGAACAGAGGCACGCCGGCGGAGGCACCGCACCCGTTCCGGGCTGTCCAGAGCCCCGCCGCGTTTCCCACGGCAAATCCCTGACACCTTCGTTCAGGAGCGTTTTCGCATGCTGGTTGAGACGTCCGCAAACGGCTTCACCCCGTCCCCCCGTCCCGCCGCCTCCCGCAGGCATCCGCACGACGACGCGCCCGCCACCGGAGCGGCCTTCGCCCGGCTTGCGGAGCTGCCCGCCGGGCCCGAACGGGACGCCGTACGCGAGGAACTGACCGAGGCCTGGCTGCCCATGGCCCATCGCATCGCCGGCCGCTTCCGCAACCGCGGCGAGTCACTGGAGGACCTGCGCCAGGTCGCGGCGCTCGGCCTGGTCAAGGCCATCGACCGCTACGAGCCGGGCCGCGGCGCCTTCGAGAGCTACGCCGTGCCCACGATCACCGGAGAGATCAAACGGCACTTCCGCGACCGCATGTGGGCCCTGCGTGTCCCCCGTCGCGTGCAGGACCTGCGCAACAAGGTGCGGCTCGCCCGCCGCGAGCTCCTCCAGTCGGCCGGCGGCACCGAGCCCTCCGTCGCCGAGATCGCCGCCCAGGCGGGGCTGACCGAGGACGAAGTCAAGGCGGGCGCGGAGGCGTTGGAGAGCTACCGCACGCTCTCGCTCGACGCCGAGGCGCCCGGGGACGACGACGGCTTCAGCCTCGCCGACACCCTCGGCGCGCGCGAACCGGCCTACGACGTCGTCGTCGACCGCGAGGCCGCCAAGGCGGGGCTGCGGCGGCTGCCCGAACGCGAGCGCGCCATCCTGTACATGCGCTTCTTCGAGGACATGACGCAACGTCGCATCGCCGACCAGTTGGGCATCTCCCAGATGCATGTCTCCCGTCTCATCAACCGCTGCTGCGCACAGGTGCGGCAGGAGGCACTGGGGCTGAAGCCCGGCCCCGACGGCGGCGGGCGTCGCCGGTGACCGCCCCGCGGGCGCGCCCCGTGACACGCGCCCGGGCGGGTGGGCCGCACTCGGGACGGTCCACGAGTGGCGCGTGACGGAGGTGCGAGAGCCGTTGTTCCCCCACACCACGCATCCGCTCCCCGGCACCGGCGGTGCCCCCGCTCGACCGCACCGCCCGCCGGCCGCGGCCGGCCCAACGATGACGCCCACCGAGCCCACCGAGCCGTCCGAGCCGTCCGAGCCGTCCGCGGCCGGATGCGGCGAGCGGGCCGCCGTGCGGCCGGCCACGCCCCGCAGCGCTGCCGCGGCGCGGCAGTACGTCCGGAACCTGGTGCGGGAACGATGGCGCGGACCGTCCGGCCCGGCGGACGAGCAGGCCGTCGTCGACGTGCTCCTGGTCGTCTCGGAACTCGTCAGCAACGCCGTCCGCCACGGCGGCGGCCTCGCCCGCTTCGAGGTGACCCTCGTGGCGGAGGGCGTACGGCTGGGCGTGCACGACCACAGCGGCACGGTCCCCCCGGCCGCGTTCGGCCACGGCACGTTTCCGCTCCCGGACGCGGCCGGCGGCTTCGGCTGGCCGCTGATCATCCGCCTGGCCCGGGAGATCCATGTGGAGCGCCGTCCGGAGGGCGGCAAGGCGATCAGCGTCCTGGTGCCGCTGGCCTGACCCCGGTGGCCGGGCCGTGCCGGGAGTCACCAGCGCAGGAAGCCGGGCGCGTCACCAGGGCAGGAACACGTGGACGTCCTTGCCGACCCCGCCGCCGTCCTTGCCGTCCTTGCCGCTCGGGTCGGCGCCTTCCTCGCGGACGACCACGCTGACCTGGTCGCACAGTGTCTGGATCAGGTACCAGCCGATACCCCCGCCCCCCTTGCCGGGGCGGAAGGCGCGCGGCTCGGGAGGCGTCGTGCTGGTGTCCCCCAGGGTCACGTGCACGCCGTCGAAGGTCCTGCGCAGGCTCAGCCGGAAGGGGCCCGGCGCGTACTGGACGGCGTTGGCCGCCAGTTCCGTGACCACCAGCAGGATGTCGTCCCAGTGCTCCGGGGCCGACGGGGGGTGCGATCGGCCCAGGACGGCGAGAAACAGCTCCGCTGTCACCCTGGCGTCCGTGACGTCCTCCAGACGCCCGGCGAACGCGGCTACGCACTCCAGCGTGTGTCCGGACGACGGCTGGTCGCTCCATCGCGGTTCGGTCGACATCGCACCTTCCCGGCCGCTTCACTGCGAACTGTGTGGCCTCTGGTTACTCCCTCCGCCCCTGGTTCCCCAAGGAGGAACGCCTACGCACGGATCGGCTCCATGCTTGCCCCGGACCGCATGCCGAAGGATCATGACAGAGCTCGCATCGATATCGCGTCGATATCGCGTCGAAAGAGGAAGCGGCTCGCTATGTCCGCCGAGAGCAGGTCCGCGGAAGGCACGTCCGCCGACGCCGGCATGACGACCGGGGCGCTGGCCCGGCGGCTGGGAGTCTCCCCGACCACCCTGCGTTCCTGGGACCGCCGCTACGGCATCGGCCCGGCGCTGCGCGCGGAGGGCCGGCACCGCCGGTGGGCCCCCTCCGACATCGCGATGGTGGAGGAGATGTGCCGGCTGACGGCGACGGGAGTGCCCCCCGCCGAGGCGGCACGAGTGGCCCTGCGGTACGGCACCTCGGACCTGCCCGGCGGTCCCGAACGGCACCCGGCCTCCCTCGCCCCGCCCGCGACCGCCGTCCGCTCCGGTGGCGTGGGCAGCGGGCTTCCGCTCGGCGAGGTGCGCCAGGAGTGCCGGGGCCTCGCCCGTGCGGCGGTCCGGCTGGACGCCCCGGAGCTGGAGCGGCAGCTCATGGCGACGGTGGAACGGCACGGACTGACGGTCGCCTGGGAGGAGGTGATGGTGCCGACGCTGCATGCCGTGGGCCGCAAGTGGGAGTCGTCGGGCGACCGCTATGTGGAGGTCGAACATCTGCTGTCCTGGCACGTCTCCAGCACCCTGCGCGTCACGCCGCTGCTGCTGCCGCGCGCGGAGCCGCTCACCGGGGCCGATCCGGTGGTCCTGGCCTGTACTCCCGGTGAGCAGCACTCGTTGCCTCTGGAGGCACTCACCGCCGCGCTGGTCGAGCGGGGCGTGCCGACCCGGATGCTGGGCGCGGCGGTGCCGGCCGAGGCGCTGCTGGCCTGCGTACGGCGCACCGGACCGGCCGCGGTCGTGCTGTGGGCGCAGGCCCGCTCCACGGCGTCGGTGCCGCTGGCCCGGCATGTCGCCGGTCTGGAGTGGGGCGCGGCGGGAGCGCGCGGTCGGCCGCTGGTGCTGCCCGCCGGACCGGGCTGGGACCGGCGGGCGTCCACGGGCTTCCCCCGGTGCGCCGGGCTGCGCGAGGCGGTGGAGACGCTGGCCGGGCTCTACGAGAACGACGGGGGGCATGTGCGGGCGCGCTGACCGCCGACCCGCCCGCACACCCGGAGCCCCGCGAGGGCTCGGGCGACGCTCAGTCCTCCCGGGCGCGGGCCCGCCGGAACCGGTTCAGCCCGTCGGACAGTTCCACGACCGGATCGGGATAGTCGAGTGCGGCGCGGTCCAGCCCGGCCAGCTTCCACGGCTCGTGCACCGCCCGGCCGTCGACGTCCCTGAGCTCGGGCACCCAGCGGTGCACGTAGGTGCCGTCGGGGTCGTGCCGTTTGGCCTGGGTGACGGGGTTGAGGACGCGGTTGGGACGGGTGTCGGTGCCGGTGCCCGCCACCCACTGCCAGTTCAGCTGGTTGTTGGCGACGTCGCCGTCGACCAGCCAGTGCAGGAAGTGCGCGGCGCCGATCCGCCAGTCGACGTAGAGGGTCTTGCACAGGAAGCTCGCGGTCAGCAGCCGGGCTCGGTTGTGCATCCAGCCCTCGTGGAGCAGCTGGCGCATCGCCGCGTCGATCACCGGATAGCCGGTGCGGCCCTCGCGCCAGGCCTCGATGTCGGCTCGGGCGCCCCGTTCGGTGCGCCAGTGGTCGTGCTTGGTGCGGTAGTCCGCATGGGAGGCCTGCGGCCGGGCCGCGAGCACCTGCCGGTGGAAGTCCCGCCAGGCGAGCTGCCGTACGAACGCCTCCGCGCCCCGTCCGCCGTGCCGCCGGGCCCGCTGGACGAGCTCCACCGGGGACAGTGTGCCGAAGTGCAGATGCGCGGAGAGCTGGGAGGTCGCGTCGGCGGCCAGGTCGTCGCGGGTGTCGTCGTAGGCGTCCAGGCCCCGGCGCCAGTAGGCGGTCACCCGCTTGCGGCCCTCGCTCTCGCCGCCGGCCGCCAGTCCGGCCGAGACGCCGCGGACCTCGTCGCGCGAGGGCAGCGGCTCGCCCTTCACCCCGTCGGGGACCCGCACCTGGCGGGGGGCGGTCGCGACGGCCCGCAGCCGGACCTGCGACCACTGCCGGTAGTACGGCGTGAAGACGGCGAAGTGGTCCGAGGAGGAGGGCGTCACTTCACCGGGAGGAACCGCCACGGTGGCGGCGTCGTGGACGAACAGACGGCGGCCGTCGGTCTCCAGCGCGCGGCGCAGCCGGTCCTCGCGGCGGACGGCGAAGTGACTGTGCGCCGCCGACATGTGCACCTCGTCGGCGTCCGCCTCCGCCACCGCACGGCAGACCTCCGTCACCAGGTCGCCGGAGCGCACCACGAGCCGTCCGCCGCGCTCGCGCAGCGAGGCGTCGAGGTCGGCCAGGCAGTCGGCGAGGAAGGCCGCGCGGTTGGGGGCGTCGAATCCCGCGGCGGCCACGGCACGGTCGCGGACGAACAGCGGGACGACGGCGTCGGCGCAGTCCAGGGCCGCGCGCAGCGGCGGATGGTCGTGCAGGCGCAGGTCGGAGGTGAACAGGACGACTGAGACGTGCATGAGCTTCAGCTTCTCCCCGGTGGACGGCGTCGGCCGGTGCGGACGGCACTGTCTTCCGATGTCGCGGGGTGTCCGGATGCGGTGCCGGACGCCACCTGTTCGTGCTGTTCCTCCTGCCCCTGCGCTTCGTCGCGGGCGCGGGCGGCGGTCTTGACGATGTTGCGCGCCATGCCGCCGAAGACGACCGCGTGGAAGGGCGCGACGCTCCACCAGTACAGGTGCCCGAGCAGGCCGCGGGGATGGAACAGGGCCCGCTGCCGGTACCGGACGGGCTCGCCGCCCACGCCGCCGTCCACCCGCATCTCCAGCCAGGCCAGTCCGGGCAGCCGCATCTCGGCGCGCAGCCGCAGCAGCCGCCCGCGTTCGATCTCCTCCACCCGCCAGAAGTCGAGCGAGTCACCCGCCCGCAGCCGCCGCGCGTCCCGTCGGCCCCGGCGCAGTCCGACGCCTCCGACCAGGCGGTCGAGCCGACCGCGTACGGCCCAGGCCAGCGGGAAGGAGTACCAGCCGTTCTCCCCGCCGATCGCCTCGATGACCTGCCACAGCGCCTCGGGAGCCACGTCCGCCTCGCGCTCGCGCAGGTCCGTGTAGAGGCTGCCTCCCGCCCAGTCCGGGTCGGTGGGCAGCGGGTCGCTGGGCGCGCCGGGCACGGAGGCGGAGGACCAGCGGGTGACGACCTGCGCCTCCCTGATCCGTTGCAGCGCCAGGGCGACCGCGCGGTCGACGCCGAGGGGATGCCCGGGCGGGTTCGGCACGTACCGTTCGATGTCCCGCTCCTGGCACACCACCTCGTGGCGCAGGGACTCCGTCAGCGGACGGGCGATGGAAGCCGGCACCGGCGTGACCAGGCCGACCCAGTGGCTGGACAGGCCGGGGGTGAGCACGGGCACGGGCAGGATGAGCCGTCGGGGCAGCTCGGCGACGGCCGCGTAGCGGCGCATCATGTCCAGGTACGTGAGCACCTCCGGGCCGCCGATGTCGAAGGCGCGGTTGACGTCCGGGGGCAGGCCGGCGCAGCCGACGAGGATGCGCAGCACGTCCCGTACGGCGATCGGCTGGATACGGGTGCGCACCCAGCGCGGGGTGACCATGACGGGGAGCCGTTCGGTGAGGTAGCGGAGCATCTCGAAGCTGGCGGACCCGGAGCCGATGATGACGGCGGCGCGCAGGACGGCGGTCGGTACGCCGGAGTCCATCAGGATGCGGCCGACCTCCGCGCGCGAGCGCAGGTGCGGGGACAGCTGTGCCTCGGGGACGCCCGCGGGGGTGAGTCCGCCGAGGTAGACGAGTCGGCGGACGTCGGCGCGGCGGGCCTGCTCGCCGAAGATGCGGGCGGCCTCGCGGTCGGTCCGCTCGAAGTCGCCGCCGGTGCCGAGCGCGTGCACGAGGTAGTAGGCCACGTCCACGCCGTCCATCGCCCGCCCCACCGACGCGGCGTCCGTGACGTCTCCCTGGACGATCTCCACGTCGCCGGCCCACGGGTGGTCGCGCAGTTTGCCCGGGGTGCGGGCCAGGCAGCGCACCCGGTGACCGGCGGCCAGCAGCTCGGGCACCAGCCGCCCGCCGATGTAGCCGCTGGCGCCGGTCACCAGGCAGGTGCGGGCGGCTGTCGCCGCCGACGGTGGTGCGTTCGTCCCGGTGATCCGTTCGTCGCCCATACCGCCGCCTCAGCCTGCCGTCGTCGCGGGAGTCCGGTCGTGTCTCCCTCTCTGATCACTACCTTGCGGGAGTCCCGGGCGGATGCGCCCGGTGCCTGCGGCGGGCGGGTGACGACCGGCCGCGCGCCGCCACGGCCGGTCGCTGATCAGTGGCCGGGGGTGTGGGTCTGTCCGGCCCGGCTCAGCCCATGGCCGGACTGCGCACCGCGGCCAGCGCGGCCCCGAGGTCGGCCACGGCGCGCGGGTCCGTCAGGGACCGCCCGGTCAGTTCCTCGACGCGGCGCAGGCGGTAGCGGACGGTGTTGGGGTGCACGAAGAGGGACCCCGCGGCGTCGGCGGCGGATCCGGCCGCGGCGAACCAGTGCTCCAGGGTCTGAAGGAGCCGGGCGCGCTCGGCGGCGGGCAGGTCGAGGACGGGCCTGAGGACGGTCTCGACCAGATGGGCCGCCTCGGCGGGAGCGGCGGCGACCAGCATGGCCAGGGGGTTGTCGTCGAACCGTGCGACGCCGGGCCCGGTGCCCGGCAGTCCGGCGAGTGCCAGCCGGGCGAAGCGCAGGGCCTGCGGGACGTCGCGCAGGGAGGCGACGCCGGGGCTGAGGCCGACGCGGGCGCGGGCGCGGCGCAGCACGCGCACACAGGTCTGCTCGGCGTTCGGTGCGGTCAGGGCGACCACGCCGATCTGCTGGTCGGGCAACAGCCGCCAGGCGGAGGCCAGTTGGGACTGACGCAGCGCGGTCTCGATGCCGGTCAGAGGTTCCGCGCCGGGCGCGGTCGCCGCGGCCACGGCGACGGCGTACGGTCCGTGCTCGGGCAGGCCCAGTTCGCGGGCGGCCTCCCACAGAGTGGTGCGGTCGGCGATGACACCGGTGAACAGCGCCTCCACCAGCGCCGAACGCCGGGCCTCGCGCTGGAGGGTCAGTTCAGCGGAGGTTTCCCGGTGGGCCGCCGCCACGGCCTCGGCGTAGAGGCCGAACAGCGCCCAGATGTCCGCCGACTGGGACACCAACTGGGCGTCGGAGACCTCGGGATGGGTGCGTGCCTCCTCGACGATCTCCGACCACAGCAGTTCGAAGCCGATCCGGTAGGCGTGCAGGGTGTCGGCCAGCGGCATGCCCTGTTCGGCGCGGACACGGCCGGTCTCGCGGGCCGGGCTCGGGTCCGCGGCGTCCTGTCGGTGGAAGTGACCGAGGACGAGATCGGCGTTGGCGGTGCACGAGCGGCGCAGGGACTCGAACGGGATCAGCGACTCGTCCTGGTACGCCTCGACGTCCGCACGGATGCGCTCCGCGATCCGCTCGCCGAGTTCCGGCAGCCGTGCGTGCAGCGCCGAGGCCACTCCCGAAAGAACCATCGCCCGAGCGTAGTGGGGGCTTCCTGTTCCCAGGAACAATCCGTGACGGGAGACACTGTCCGGCCACCCATAGGCGACCGCCCGGGACGACAGCACCATGTCGTCGACGTTAACTGCGGATTTCAACAGCACCATTCGTGGAGGGCGGACCATGGCCAATCTGGCGGAGTTTCTCGTGGAGACGGCGAGGCGGCAGCCCGAGCGGCCCGCCCTTCGCTTCGGCGGCCAGGTCATCACCTACGCGGAACTGGAGGAGGCAAGTGCTCGTGCCGCGACCCTGCTGCGGGCCGAGGGGGTGCGGCCGGGACACCGGGTGGCCCTGATGCTGCCGAACGTCCCCCAGTTCGTGGTCCTCTACTACGGCGTACTGCGCGCCGGTGCCGTCGTCGTACCGATGAACCCGCTGCTGAAGGCCCGGGAGACGGCCTACCACCTCGCCGACTCCGGGGCGGAGGTCCTGTGGGAGTGGCATCAGGCGCCGGGTGAGGGCGCGCAGGGCGCGGCGGACGCCGGGGTCCGGCACTTCGCCGTCGAGCCCGCGGCCTTCGCCGAGCTGCTGAGCGGGCACGAGCCGCTCGCCGAGACGGCGCCGACGGACGGCGACGACGTGGCCGTGCTGCTGTACACCTCCGGCACGACGGGCCGGCCCAAGGGCGCCGCGCTCACCCACGCGGGGCTGCGGCACAACACCGAGGTCAACATGACCGAGGTGCAGCACATGACGCCGGACGACGTGGTGGTGGGCTGTCTGCCGCTGTTCCACATCTTCGGCCAGATCTGCACGATGAGCGTGGCCCTCAGCAGCGGTGCCTCCCTCACCCTGATCCCCCGCTTCGAGGCGCAGGCGGTGCTGGACGCCATCGCGCGGGACGGGGCAACCGTGTTCGAGGGCGTGCCGACCATGTACGCGGCGCTGCTCCAGCACCCGTCCGAGGCGGACGTGTCGACGCTGCGGATGTGCGTCTCCGGCGGGGCGTCCCTGCCGGTGGAGATCCTGCACGGCTTCGAGCGGCGCTTCGGATGTGCGGTCCTGGAGGGCTTCGGCATGTCCGAGACCAGCCCGGTCGTCACCTTCAACCACCCCGACCGGCCGCGCAAGGCGGGCTCCATCGGCACGCCGATCAAGGACGTCGAGGTGCGGCTGCTGGACGACAAGGGCCAGGACGTGGCGCCCGGCGAGATCGGCGAGCTGTCGGTGCGCGGGCCGAACGTGATGAAGGGCTACTGGAACCGTCCGCAGGAGACGGCGGAGACCGTCCAGGACGGCTGGCTGCGTTCCGGCGACCTCGCACGGCAGGACGAGGACGGCTACTTCTACATCGTGGACCGCAAGAAGGACATGATCATCCGCGGTGGGTACAACGTCTATCCGCGCGAGATCGAGGAGGTGCTGCACGAGCACCCGGCCGTCGCCCTGGCCGCCGTGGTGGGCACGGCCCACCCGAGCCTGGGCGAGGAGATCGCCGCCGCGGTCGTGCTGCGTCCCGGCGCCGAGGCCACCCCCGACGAGCTGCGGGAGTTCGTGAAGGACCGGGTGGCGGCGTACAAGTACCCGCGCGAGGTGTGGCTGGTGGACCAGCTGCCGACCGGCCCCAGTGGCAAGATCCTCAAGCGGGAGATCACCGCTCCGGTGGGGTGATCCCGGCGGACGGCGAGCCGGCCTCCGCCGTGTGCGTGGGGCCGGCTCGGCGCGTCGGCGGGACGGGTCACTCGGCCTGGCGGGCCGGACCGCGTCGTCCCCGGCCGGGAACCGGAGCTGCCCCGTCGTGTCGTGCACGGCCGAGGCGCCGCCGACGGCGACCGCCGACAACAGCGTGTCGTGCACGGGCCGAGGCGCCGCCGACGCGACTGCCGACAACATGCCCGCGCCCGCCCGGGGCGCGTCTCCCCGTCCGGCCTGATCCGGCCGGTCGACCTTCGAGACGCGTACGCCGTCGATCGCGGTGGTCCGGTCGCGGCGCCGGTCCGGCAGGGTGCGGAGCCCGACCCGTCGAGAGGCAGGGGGTTCATCGCACCATCAAGGGGCACGAGACTCCTCGACCCAAGAGGATCGTGCGAGGCGAGCATCGTTGCTCATGACAACTCTGCGCGAACCCGGGAACTGGGAACTCGTACGGCGGCCACCCCGCTCACGCGCGCATCCCCTCACCCGCACGTCACGGAAGGCGACGACCATGACCCCGCCGCGCCCGTCCCTGGACCCCGAGCTGCGTGAACTGCTCGCCGGCATGCCCCTCGTGCGCGGACTGGACGCGGAGGTGCTCGCCGAACTGCGCAGGCTGCCCTCGGCGCCCGTCGAGTCCCTCCTGGAGCATCGCCGGGTCGAGCGGCGCGAGGTCACCGTGTCCGCCGAGGACGGTGCGCGGATCCCCCTGTCGGTCTTCGGTCCCGCGCGCACCGGCCGCACCGCCTCGGCCCCCTGCGTCTACTGGATCCACGGCGGCGGCATGATCGTGGGCGACCGCTTCGCGCAGCTCGACATCCCGCTGGAGTGGCTCGACCGGTTCGGCGCGGTCGTGGTCTCCGTCGACTACCGGCTCGCCCCCGAGGCCACCGGCACCACCCTGGTCGACGACTGCTACCAGGGACTGCTCTGGGTGGCCGGGCACGCCGCCGAACTGGGCGTCGATCCCGCCCGGATCGTCGTGGCGGGTGCCAGCGCGGGCGGCGGGCTGGCCGCCGGTGTCACCCTGCTGGCCCGCGACCTCGGCACCCCGGCCGTCGCCGCGCAGATGCTCATCTGCCCCATGCTCGACCATCGCAACGCCAGCGTCTCCAGCCGTCAGTACTCCGGCGGGCACGGCGTCTGGACCGCCGAGATGAACGCGTTCGGCTGGCGCGCCGTCCTCGGCGACCTCACAGACGACCAGGTGCCCGCGTACGTCTCCCCCGCTCTGGCCGAGGACCTCTCGGCCCTGCCCACCGCCTACATCGACACCGGCTCCGCCGAGGTCTTCCGCGACGAGGACACCGACTACGCCCGCCGTATATGGGCCGCGGGCGGCCAGGCCGAACTCCATGTCTGGGCGGGCGGCTTCCACGGCTTCGACACGCTGTACCCGCAGGCCCGGATCTCGGTCTCGGCCCGGCGCACCCGCACGGACTGGGTCGGCCGGGTGCTGTCCGCGGACGCCGCCCGGCACCCCGCGGCACAGGGCACCTCCGACGCCTCGTGAGGGGGTGGGTCCCCCGGAGCGCCTGAGCCGCACTCCCGCGACGGCCCGCCTCCGTCAGATCTCCTCCTCCATGCGGATGGCGGCCCGCAGATCCTCGTGCGCCCGGCCGGACGCGCCTTCCTGCGCTTCGAGCAGCGCGGCGGCGATGGCGTCCAGCTTGCGCTGGACGGCGCGCTCGGCCCTGAGCTCCGAGTTCTTCAGCAGGGCGAGCAGGATCAGGGTGACGGCCGTCATGCAGTCACCGGCCAGCACCTGCCAGTGGGTGCCCAGCCCGGCCACATGGACGATCACCACCCACGCGACCAGGGCCAGACACAGCAGGAAGAACAGGGTGGAGCTGGTGAACTTCGACGCGGCCTCCGAGAACCGCTCGAACCTCCTGCGGCGGTCGCCGCCCCGGTCGGCGGGATGCGCGAAAGTCATTCGTCCTCGTCCTCCAAAGGCACCAGAGCGCTGGTGCCTCTCCTCGCCCGGTCACGGACGGCGACAGGCGATAAGCCGGCCGGGACCTGGGACACCCGGGTCCCGGGCACCGTCCCGGCCACGCCGTTCGAGTACCCCGCGGGGCGGCCGCGCTCACGGAGGGCGGGGCGTCCTACGGGGGACCGCCCGGTCTCCCGCCCGCGACCCGGCCGCCCCGGTCACCGCCCGGTCCGCGTCCCCGCGTCGGGTCGGTGAAGGCCGGCAGCAGGGGAAGCGCCGTGCGTTCGCGCAGGGTGCCGCGCCAGACGCCCGCGCCGTAGGCCAGGTCGTCGGCGAGGGTGGCGGCACACCAGCGCAGCGGGTCGTCGCTCCCGGCGGCGCCCTGCGCTTCTGGGCGCAGATCCTGCCCGGCATGGAGGTGGAGGTGATGCGCTCGGGCGCGCTCCTGCCGGACACCCACGCCGTGCTGCGCCGGGCGCGCCTGAACCTGGGCGGAGCCGCCGGGGCGGTGCTGTTCAACTGCGGCTTCCGACGCCTGGAGATGGACGCGAAGAACCTCTCACTTCCACACCTACGCGGAGAGCTGGCTGAGCCACGTCAACCAGACGCTGACCGGGGTGGTGTTCGCCTCCCCCGGCCGGTAGAGGTCCGGTCACGGGACGGGGACGGCGGTGCGCCGCAACCCCCTCGCACTGCCGTCCCCGTCGCACCGGCTCGTTCGGACCCGTGCCGCCTGAGCCGCCTGAGCCGCGACACGGTCGACGAGCGCGCTCATCGCGTCGATCGTTCTGAAGTCGGCCAGGACCAGCGCGTCCCCCGAACCGCCACAGGTCCAGGTCGTCCCGTCCGATCCGCAGGGCCGTACGAGGTCCCGGCCGCTGACCAGCACGCGCGGGGCGGTACGCCGGATCCGCTCGGGCTCCGGCACCCGCCGCAGCCGGGCCGCGTGGGTGGCCACCGGTCCGTCCGCTCCCCGGGGCGGGGCCTCACCCCAGGGCGCGTCGACCAGTTCGGCCCGGCAGGCCAGTTCCCCGCGGTGCGGCAACAGCACGGCCGGCAGCGTGAGTTGCCCGGCCGCCCGGACCGGCAGAGCCTCGCCGTCCCGCACCGCCCGCACCGGTCCCGGCAATTCGTACGCGATCCCGCCGGGAGTCGGCTGCCGAGGCTCGTCGGACGAGTTCGGTCGCCCCGTCCGCCCCTCCCCTGCGGCCTGTCACCGCCGCCCACTGTGCTGCCGTTCGGTACGGCAAGGTACGACGCCCACCGCAGGTCGGGGTCGCGGGTGTCCGACGGGTGGAACGAACGGACCGCGCAGGCACTCCGCGTCGCGACGGCGCCCGGGGCCCGGAGGGTGCGCCCGGCCGCGCCGGCCGGCGCGCGGGCGGGGTCGGCGGGACCGGGTTCCGCGGCCCGGAGACGGTCCAGTGAAGCCGCCGCGTCAGCGCGCCGTCCGCGGGGACGCCGCCGCGAGGGCCTCGGCCGTGGCCCCGTCGGCCGGCAGGAAGGCCTCCAGCTCGTCGAGTTCAGCGCGACTATCTGGAACGCGCCGCCGGCCTCATCACGGGCCGCCCCGACTTCGACAGCGGTCGTACGATGGCCCGGTCGCCCCGCCGTCACCCCGAGGAGTCGTCGTGACCCGCCCCCGTACCGCGGCCCGGACCGTGGAGCACCCCGACCTGTCGGAGGTCTCGCTCCAGCAGGTCCTGGAGGCGCTGGTGGATCCGGTGCGCCGCGGGGTGGTCGCCCAGCTGGCCCGGGAGGGCGAGGACAAGAGCTGCGGCACCTTCGACGCTTCGGTGTCGGCGTCGACCCTCACCCACCACTTCAGCGTGCTGCGCGAGGCAGGTCTGATCCGGCAGCACTACAAGGGCACCGCGAAGATGAACACGCTGCGCGCGGACGAGATGGAGGCGCGGTTCCCCGGCCTGCTGTCGGCGGTGATCGCCGCCTCCGCCGGGGACGGCGCCCCCGATCCACGCCCCGCTCCGCACCCCGGCGGGACCGTCGTGGCCGTCACCCGCGAGGACGCGCGGGCCTGAGCCGGCCCTGCGACGGCCGTGTGAGCCGGACCGGCGTGGCTACACGGGCAGTGAGGGGTTGGGAACGCAGCCCCTGCGGGTTCCGTCGGAACCCCGCGCCCGTCGCGGACGGTGATCCGCGGCGGGCGTGCCCGCACTCCGGCGCACTGCCGGCCCGGAACCCTCAGGGGCGCGCCGGGATACCCCGTCAGCCAGGGCCGCGGGAGCCACGACGTCCGCTCAGCCGTCGTCACCCACCGCCGCGTCGAGCAGCGGCCCCAGCTCGCGGGCCACGGCCGTCAGGGCGCGGACGTCCCGCTCGGCCCGCGCGATGAGGACGGCCCCTTCCAGCGCGCTGATCATGAGCGTGGCGAGCGCCTCGGTGCGGGGCCCGGGCACGCCCATCCCGGCGAGGGCCCGGGCCACCGGCGCGGTCCAGGCGGCGAACGCGGCGGCGGCGGCCTCGCGTGTGGACTCGGCGGACTGCGCCCGGTCCACGGTGGCGGCGGCGACGGGACAACCGCCCGCGAAGCCCTCGGTCCGGTACTCGTCGGTCCACTGGCCCACCATCCGGGCGAACAGACCGCTGGGCGTCGGTTCGTCCAGGGCGTCCATGAAGCGGGCGACGCGGCCTCCCGCGTAGCGGCCCGCCCAGGCCACGGCCTCGTTGACCAGCTGGTCCTTGCCGTCGGGGAAGTAGTGCTGGAGGGACCCGCGGGGCGCGTCGGCGTGCGCGGCGACCTCCCGCATCCCGGCCGAGGCGACTCCGCCGCGCCGGATGAGCTGGGCCGCGCTGAAGACCATCCGTTCGCGCGGTCCCCGTTCGGACACCGCCATGGCCCGGCCTCCCTCGTCGCTGCCGTCCGTGCTCCGGCCCACCCTATGACCGCTGTCATAGAGCGCGCTACTATGACGGCTGTCATAGCCCAGACGACGCGTGGCGACGAGCCTGCCGCGCGAGCCGGGAAGGCGGTGCGTCGTGTACGTCGGTTTCATCGGCCTCGGTGTCATGGGGCAGCCCATGGCCCTCAACCTGGCACGCGCCGGGACACCCCTGATCGTCTGGAACCGCACCCGCGCCAGGTGCGAGCCGCTGCGCACCGCCGGAGCCGAGGTCGCGGCCGGTCCCGGCGAGGTGTTCGACCGGGCCGGCACGGTGATCCTCATGCTCGCCGACGAGGAGGCCATGGACGCGGTGCTGGAACGCGGCACGCCCGGCTTCGCCGCCCGCGTCGCCGGACACACCCTCGTCCACATGGGCACGACCTCGGCCGACTACTCGGCCGGCCTGGAGCAGGACCTCCGCGCGGCCGGCGCCCGGTACGTCGAAGCTCCCGTCTCCGGGTCCCGCATCCCCGCCGAGCAGGGGGAGCTGGTGGCCATGCTGGCGGGCGACGAGCGGGCCGTGGCGACCGTACGCACCCTGCTCGCCCCCCTGTGCCGCGAGCTGTTCGCCTGCGGCGCGGTACCGGGCGCGCTGCTGATGAAGTTCTCGGTGAACCTCTTCCTGATCACCCTGGTCACCGGGCTGAGCGAGGCGTTCCACTTCGCCGACCGGCACGGGCTCGACCAACGCCTGCTGCGGGACGTACTCGACGCGGGGCCGATGGCCAGCGCCGTGTCCCGGACGAAGGCGCCGAAGCTGCTGGCCCGTGACTTCGCGGTGCAGGCGGCGGCCGCGGACGTGCTGAAGAACAACCGCCTGATCGCCGAGGCCGCCCGCGGCGCCGGGGTGTCCTCCCCGCTGCTCGACGTCTGTCACGCCCTGTACGGCGAGACCGTCGCGCAGGGCCACGGCGGCCAGGACATGGTGGCCGTACTGCGCGCCCTGGAGTCCCGCACCGACGGCGTTTCCCCGGCGGCCCGCTGAGCGTCGCGACTGCCACCTTCCGGACGTAAGACACGCCGCCGGACGGCCTATCCGGCATGGCCATGCCCCGTGGCGGCCATAACGTGACAAATATGAACAAACGTAATATCGCATACCTGGCGTGCACGGCAGTGCTCGCCGGGTCGGCCCTCGGGGCCGCTCCGTCGGCCGCCGCCCGCGGAGTCCATGTCGTCCGACCCGGCCAGTCGATCCAGAAGGCGGTGGACGCCGCCTCACCCGGCGACACCGTTCTGCTGACGGCCGGAACCTTCTACGAGAGCGTCAAGGTGACCACCCCCGGACTGACCCTGCGGGGCCTGGGGCGCCACACCGTGATCCGTCCCGCGACCACGCAGGCCGCCAACGCCTGCGCCGAGAACGGCAACGGCATCTGTGTGATCGGCACGAAGGACCGCAACGTCGAGAACGTCACGGTCGCCTCCCTCACCGTGACCGGGTTCGCCAAGACCGGCGTGTTCTCCATGGGCACCGACCGGCTGACCGTACGCAAGGTCACCGCGGTGCAGAACGGCGTGTGGGGCATCGCCCAGGAGCACTCGGTACGCGGCGTGTTCAAGGAGAACATCGCGCGCGACAACGGTGACGCGGGCATCTTCCTCGCCAACGCCGTGAAGGCCGAGCAGGGTGCCGCGGACGCCCAGGGCGCCGTCGTCGCCCGCAACCGCCTGGAGGGCAACCGGATCGGTGTCACCGTCCGGCGGCTGCGCAACCTCACCGTCGCCGGCAACCACATCAGTGGCAACTGCGCGGGCGTGTTCGTCGTCGGCGACGAGAACAAGCCGAAGGCCGGCGCCCTGACGATCCGCGACAACCATGTCGTGAGCAACAACAAGTCCTGCCCTGCGAACTCCCGGCTGGAGGCCCTCCAGGGCTCCGGCATCGTGGTGACCGGCGCCGAGGACACGCTGGTGACGCGGAACCTGGTCCGCGACAACGTCGGCAACTCCTCCCTGTCCGGCGGCATCGTGCTGTTCAAGAGCTTCGTGGGCAGCGCCAACGAGCGGAACCGGATCACCGGCAACGTGCTGGCCGGCAACTCCCCCGCCGACCTGGTCAACACGGACACCACCGCCACCAGCAACACCTTCGAGGGCAACCAGTGCCGGGCGTCGAAGCCGGCCGGCCTGTGCTGACCCCGTCCACCCGGAAGCAACAGGAAGGAGAGCGGCACATGACGACCGCTCAGGCCGCTCCCCCGCCGCCCATGCGGCTGCGGGAACTCGTGTTCGGCGCCGCGTGCGCCGCCGCGTTGCGCGCGTCCGCCCGGCTCGGCGTCGCCGACGCCCTCGGCGAGGAGCCCATGGCGCTTGAGGACCTCGCCGCCGCGGTGAAGACCGAACCCCGTCCGCTGCTCCGGCTGGTGCGCGCCCTGTCCTGCTACGGCGTCTTCGCCGAACGGCCCGACGGCAGGATCGCCCACACCGAGATGTCCCGGCTGCTGCGCGAGGACGATCCGCACAGCCTGCGCAACATCGCCCTGTGGTGCACCGAACCCTGGACCTGGGACGCCTGGCCCAAGCTGGACGAGGCGGTACGCACCGGCCGCAACGTGGTGGAGGACCTCTACGGCAAGGAGTTCTTCACCTACCTCAACGAGGACGCCCCCGAGTCGGCCGAGGTCTTCAACCGGGCCATGACCACCTCCAGCGAGCAGTCGGCGCGGGACGTGGCGGCCCTGCTCGACCTCTCGGGCGCCACCTCGGTCGCGGACATCGGCGGCGGCCAGGGACACGTGGTGGCGAGCCTGCTGGACAAGTACCCCACGATGCACGGCTCCCTGCTCGACCTGCCGCGTGTCGTGGAGAACGCCGTCCCCCGCCTGCGGGCGGGCGGCGACCTCGCCGACCGGACCCGGATCGTCCCCGGTGACGTCCGCGCGGCCGTGCCCGTCCAGGCCGACGTCTACGTCATCAAGAACATCCTGGAATGGGACGACGACAGCACGGCCAGGCTGCTGGCCAACGTCATCGCCGCCGGCGGGCCCGGCGCCCGGGTCGTCGTCATCGAGAACCTCGTCGACGACTCGCCCTCGATGCGCTTCAGCACGGCCATGGACCTGCTGCTGCTCCTCAACGTCGGCGGGGCCAAGCACACCACCGAGAGCATGCTGAGCCGGCTGACCGGCGCCGGTCTCGTCGTCGACGGCGTCAGCCCGGTCAACCCCTATCTGCACGCCTTCGACTGCCACGTCCCCGGCTGACCGGGGCACAGGACGGTGGCCGGGCCCGCGGTGCTGCGGGCCCGGCCACCGTTCGTGCGTCCCCGTCAGCCGGCCGGGTCGCGCTCCCACAGGTAGAAGCGCTGGGCCATGGCGTCCTTGGGGGATCGCCAGGTCTCCGGGTCGTACGCGCTGACGTACGCCGACAACTGGTCGCTGACGGTGCGGAACTCGGGGTGCCCGGTCACCTTGGCGATGGCGGGGCCCGGGTCCCGTTCGGACTCGATGAGGTGCAGATACACATCACCGAACTGGAAGAGGCTGCGCCGGGACACCCCCACGAGGTGGGGCAGTTCCCCGCGGTCGGACTCCGCGAACACCTTGGCGATGTCCGGGGCCGACCCCGGGGCCATCCGGGCGACGATCAGGGCCTGGTGCATCCTGTCCTGTCCTCCGTCCGGCTCAGTCGGCCAGGGACGGCACGGGCCGGGCACCGGCCGCCGCCTTCTCGATGCGGTCCCGGATCAGGGCCAGCTGGACCTTCGAGTTCCGGTTGATGTTGTCGGTCATCCAGGCGTCGTCGACCGGTGCGTCGGGCTTCATCTCGAAGTCCTGCGTCCACACCATCCGGGTGCCTTCCGGCGTCTTCTCGTACTGCCACCGGATGTTCATGTACGCGAAGGGGCCGGTTTCGACGCGGTGGGCCTTGACGGTGAGGGCGTCGCGGTCCGTCTCCCGCTGCGAGACCCAGCTCCACACGGTGCCGTTCTCGTCGGGGTGCATGGTCAGCCGGAACGTGGTCCGGTTCCCCTCCCGCGACACGATCTCGACGGAGGCGTACTCGCTGAACAGCTGCGGCCAGTTGTCCAGGTCGTTGGTCATGTCCCAGACCAGGTCGACCGGCGCGGCGATGGTGATCTCGTTCTCGGTGTGGGCGGCCATGTCACGCCCCCGCCGGAAGCGCGCCGTTGACCAGGTCCAGGAACTCCCTGGGGGTCTTGGACCGCTCCGCGTCGGGTGGCATCGGCGCCCCGTAGCGGTTCTCCAGCTCGCCGACGATGCCGAGCAGACCCAGCGAGTCGATGCCCAGCGTGTCGAAGCCGGAGTCGTAGCTCCGCTCCAGTTCCGCCGGTGGCACGGTGACTCCCGCGGACTTCTTCATGAGCGTGGAGAGTTCCTCCACGGTGATGCGCTCACTCATACGGTTGCTCCTTCGCTGTGTGTCCGGCGCCGCAGCAGCAGCGCCGAGTTCGACCCCATGAGGCCGCGGCTGAGGACCAGTGCCGTGCCCAGCTCGGCGGAGCGCGCTCGGCCGGTCACGAGGTCCAGGTCGTGGCAGATGTCGAAGACATGAGGCGTGGGCGGGATCAGACCGTCCTCCATCGCGAGGACGGCCGCGGCGGTGTCCAGCACGGGCGCGGCACCCCAGCCCCGGCCGAAACCGGTCTTCGGTGCCGTGACGGGCACCCGCGTGCCGTGCGCGCCGAGCGCGTCGGCGATCGCCAGTGCCTCGGCGCGGTCCGCCTCGGGGACACCGAGCGCGTCGGCGAAGACCACGTCGACCTCCTCCGGAGCGCACTCGGCCTCCTCCAGGGCACCCCTGATCGCCCGGGCCAGGCCCTCACGGGAGTCGGCCCAGCGGGAGGCGCCGGTGAACGTGGCCGCGTGTCCGGCGACATGGGCCCTGACCCGCGCCCCCCGCTCAAGGGCCGTGGCCTCGTCCTCCACGACGAGCATCGCGCCACCCTCGGCGGGCACGAAACCGCAGGCCGCCGAGGTGAACGGCCGGTAGGCCCGGTCGGGGTCCTCGACGGTGCTCAGCTCCTCGTAACCGAGCTGGCAGACCACCGAGTACGGCGCGAGCGGCGCCTCGGTCGCGCCGGCCACCAGCACATCGGTGCCGCGCCGGACGGCCCTCGCCGCGTGCGCCAGCGCGTCCAGACCGCCGGCCTCGTCGGAGGCGACGACCCCGCACGGGCCCTTGAACCCGCGCCGGATGGAGATCTGGCCGGTGCTGGCCGCGTAGAACCAGGCGATGGACTGGTACGGCCCGACGAACCGGCTGCCCTTGCTCCACAGCTGCTGGAGCTCGCGCTGGCCGAACTCGCCGCCACCCGAACCGGCCGCGGTGACCACGCCGACCGAGTACGGCGCCGCGTCGGTGTCGACACGGCCGAGCCGGGCGTCCTCCAGGGCGAGGTCCGCCGCGGCCAGCGCGTAGTGGGTGAACCGGTCGGTCTGGACGAGGTAGCGCTCCTCGATCGCCGCTTCCGGATCGAAGGCACGGATCTCCCCGGCCACCCGCAGCGGCAGATGCTCGCACCCCTGCCGGGTCACCGGGCCGAGGGCGCTGATGCCCTCCTTGGTGGCCTTCCAGAAGGTCTCGGTGGAGGTTCCGTTGGGCGCGACCACGCCGATGCCGGTGACGGCCGCGCGTCGGGGACGTGCTGGACTCATCGTCTGCCCTCCCTCGGACGGTTCAGTACGACAGCGGACTGGAAACCGCCGAACCCGCTGCCCACGGAGAGCACGCTGTCCAGCTTCCGCTCGCGGGCCTCCCGCGGGACGTAGTCCAGATCGCACTCGGGGTCCGGCGTCTCGTAGTTCGCCGTGGGCGGCACCACCTGGTGGGCCAGCGCCAGCACACAGGCGACGAGCTCGATCGAGCCGATGGCGCCGAGCGAGTGACCCACCATGGACTTGATGGAGCTCATCGGCGTGTCGTAGGCGTGCTCGCCCAGCGCCCGCTTCACGGCGGCCGTCTCGTGCCGGTCGTTCTGCTGAGTGCCCGACCCGTGCGCGTTGACGTAGCCGATGGCCTTGGGATCGAGCCGGGCGTGGTCGAGGGCGTGCTCGATGGCACGGGCCATCTCAAGGCCCTCCTTGGTCAGGCCCGTCATGTGGTAGGCGTTGCCGAACGTGGCGTATCCGGAGAGCTCGCAGTACACGCGTGCCCCGCGGGCCCGCGCGTGCTCCAGTTCCTCCAGGACCAGCACCGCGCCGCCCTCGCCCATCACGAACCCGTTGCGGTCCGCGTCGAAGGGACGCGAGGCGTGCGCGGGGTCGTCGTTGTTCGGCGACGTGGCCTTGATGGCGTCGAAACAGGCCATGGTGATCGGTGAGATCGGGGAATCCGACGCGCCGGCTATGCAGACGTCGGCCCTGCCCTCCTCGATCGTGTGGAAGGCGTATCCGACGGCGTCGAGCCCGGACGTGCAGCCGGTGGAGACCGTCTGCACCGGCCCGCGCGCCTCGAACCGCTCGGCCACCGCGGCGGCCAGCGTGCTCGGCGTGAACGCGCGGTGCAGATGCTGGCCCGCCTCCTGGTGGTCGACGTCCCAGTGCTTCCCGTGACGGCTCACCAGGACGTAGTCGTGCTCCAGCCGGGTGGTGCCGCCGACCGCGGTGCCCAGACTGACGCCGACCCGCCAGGGGTCCTCCCGGGCGAGGTCGAGCCCGGAGTCCGCGACCGCCTCGGCGCCGGCCACCAGCGCGAACTGGATGTACCGGTCGCTGCGCGCGATCTCCTCCGCCGTGAGCCCGTGGGCCGCCGGATCGAAGTCGCACTCGGCGGCGATCCGCGACCGCAGGCCCGCCGGGTCGAAGAACGTGATGCCCCGCGTCGCCGTGCGTCCGTCGGCCAAGAGCTGCCAGAACGCCGGGGCTCCGATACCACCGGGGGCGACGACACCTATGCCGGTGACCGCGACGCGCCTGGTCATGAACGGACGCGATTGCGTTCGGGCACCGGGTCCACCCCGGCGGCGTCGGTCTCCTCGGTGTCGACATGGCCGAGCGGCGGGCTGGGCGCCAGCGGGCCGAGGTGGAAGACGATGCGCGCCTCCACGTTCCCGACGTTGCGGAAACGGTGCCGCACATGGGCCGGGATCATCAGACCCTGCTCGGCCCGCAGCGGGTGGGGTTCGCCGTCCAGGTCCACCTCCAGCTGCCCGCACACCGCGTAGATGAACTCCTCGGAGTACGGGTGGTAGTGCTCCGCGATGCGGTCGCCGGGCTGGATGGTCGCCACGCCCATGAAGCCGCTGGTGGCGCCCACGGTGGTGGGGGTGAGCATGGCGCGCAGGTCACCGCCGCGCCGGGTGTTGGGCTCGATCTCGCTGAGGTCGACGAGCCGGGGAGAGGGTTTGGTCACGACAATTCTCCGATCAGGTTCGGCGACGACCCGTCGCCGCGGTCTGCCGCCGGTGCGTCAGCCGCCGGTGGGTCAGGCGTCGACGTGTCAGGCGTCGGACGCGCTGCGGTCGGTGATGAGGTCCATACGGGCGAGCATGAGCAGACGCGCCGCGGCGCCCTTCTTCAGCGCGGAGACGTCGGCACCGAGCGCGTCGGCGTCGAGGAGCTCCGGCAGCTCGGCCGCGCGAGTGCGGTCGTGCAGTCCGAACACCGGGGCGGGGTCGGCGTCGAGCCCCCCGCGCAGGTCGATCAGCCGGACCACCACGTCGTCGCGCTGGAAGATCGTGCTGCGCACCACCGGGCTGTCCGGATCGTCTGCGGCGGCCGCGTCCAGCTCCGCCAGCAGTTCGGCCAGCCGCATGCCGCGACCCTCGCGGGCCGGGTAGTACAGGGCGTGCCGCTCGGTGTCCGGGGTGTCCTGGCCGTTCGTCACATGGTGGACGGCGGGCAGGGCCGCCCGGGTGAAGAAGACCCGGGCGGACTCCGGGTCCTCAAGGTCCCGGTCCTGCTCCAGGTAGGGGTTGATGGCCTCCTCGACGGCCCGCACCTCGGGCTGCCGGGCCACGTGCCGCAGCGCGGCGAGCAGGTCACCCCGAACCTCGACGGCGCGCACCACCCGGTTGCCGTGCATGAACAGCGAGGTGCGGCACAGCCGGGTGGTGTCGTCGACGCGCGGCTGCGGGGAGGCGTAGTCGGCGAGGATCTTCGCCACGGTCTCCTCGCTGCCCGGCTTGACGGTGAAGGTCAGGGCGTGGCGGATCACGCCGTCACCGATGCGGGGCGCGGCCTGCAGGCGGCGGCCGGCGGGGTCGGTCTTCGCCGTCGCGGCGCCGGTCTCGCGGACGATGTGGAAGCGCAGCGACCTGGTGTCCCGCACGCAGTTGTGCAGCGGCCGCACCATCTGTACGTGTTCCTCGCTGTTGACCCAGGTGAGGAACGGCGGGGCGCTCTCCCACTCGCTGGTGATGAGCCACTGCGAGGGGTTCTCGATGGACTGGCACAGCTGGTCGCTCACGTGTCCGGGAACCGAGGCGATCTGGTTGCACATCTGCTCGTAGGCCTCCAGGAACTGCTGCTGGGCGCCGTCGTGGACATCGACCAGCAGCACGACACGGAGCGGGGAGCCGTCGAACACGGACTGCGAGATCGACTGCGACACCTGTCGCGTCCGTGATTCCGCACGACGTTCGGAGGTTGTGGTCATCCGGGCACATCTCCTTCGCGGGACAGAGACCGACGCCGCCGCGAGATCGACGGCACCGTGCCTTGATCCTGTGCCCGCCCCCCGAAGAGTGCGACTTGTGTGTACTCCGTCAGTGGAGGGGGGCGCGCCGCCGGGAAAGTCCGCTCAGGCGAGATGCGCGAAGACCACCAGGTTCTCCGTGTAGTCCCGGACCTTGCGGTCGTAATCACCCGCACAGGTGATCAGCCGTACCTGCGGCTGGGCGGTGTCGCCGTACACGCGCTCGTCGGGAAAGTCGTTCTTGGCGAACGTCTCCGCGCTGTCGACGACGAAGCTCGCGCGGCGCCCGTCGGCCCGTTCCACCTGGAAGGTGTCGCCCTTCTTCAGCTCCCCGAGGCGCACGAACACGGCCGGCGAGGTCGCCGTGTCGACGTGTCCGGCGATCACCGAGGTACCGGGCTCCCCGGGCGAGGGGCCCTGGGCGTACCAGCCGACGAGGTTGATGTCGGCGGCGGGCGGGGGTTCGAGCTGTCCCGTGGCGCCGATGGACAGGTCCGTGAAGGGGGCGTTCACCGCGATCTTCGGGATGCGCAGGCGCACGGGCTTCGACCGGGGCAGGCCCTTCGCCGTCGGCTGTCCCGTGTGCCGGGCCGGCGCGGTCGGCGGTGTGCTGGTCGCCGGTGGGGCGGTCGGCGCGGGGAGGGCGGGCGCGGGGAGGGCGGGCGCGGTCACCAGCAGGGGGGCCGGTGGCGCGGCGTCGGCGGGGGGCTCGTCCTCGCCGCCGAACACGCTCATGGCCAGGACGACACAGGCCACGGCCGACATGACCAGCGCTGTGGCTCGGGATCCCGGCTTCTGCGGGTCCCTGTCGCCATCGGTGCGGGAAGGGGGACGAGCTGCCATTAGGTCACCACCTCATCTGGACACGGCAGCGCAGCTGACCGGTCTGTCTGAAAGTGCGGCAGGGCCGCCACGCGGCTGACGCGTGGCGGCCGCCGCGGCTATCGCGTCCGGCATGGTCAGGCGATGCTTCCGGCCGTCTTGCGACGGCGGACCGCGTACAGTCCGGTTCCGGCGACTGCCAGGACGGCCAGCCCGCCCGCGGTCACCGAAGGCGCGGCGAGCGCGCCGCCGCCGGTGTGCATGCCACCGCGAGGCTTCTCGTGGTCACCGCCCCACGTGCTCTCGGTGCTCTCGGTGCTCTCGGTGCTCTCCTCGCCCTTGACCCACGGGCGCTCCGCCTTCTTCTCCTCGGTCCAGGACTCCGGCTTCTCACGGCCGTCGTCCGCGGTCACCGCGGTCAGCGCGCCGCCACCGGTGTGCATGCCACCGCGGGGCGAGTCGCCCTTGACCCAGGGGCGCTCCGCCTTCTTCTCCTCGGTCCAGGACTCCGGCTTCTCACGGCCGTCGTCCGCGGTCACCGCGGAGAGCGCGCCGCCACCGGTGTGCACGCCACCGCGGGGCGAGTCGCCCTTGCTCCAGTCGCCCTTGCTCCAGTCCTTGCCGCTCTCCTTGCCGCTCTCCTTGCTCCACTCCTTGCCGCTCTCCTTGCTCTCCTCCTTGCTGTAGGAGGAGCCCTCGTCGGTGTCGGCCGCGTAGGCGCCGGGGGCACCGAGCACGAGGACGGCGGAGGCCGCCGCAGTGGCCAGCAGCGTGCATGCGGAACGCATCTGACTTCCTTTCCGTCGAGGGCGGGGGTGGCTGACGCTGTATCAGCCGGGATGAATTCCGCCCTGACGTGATCCACCGTCAGCCCGGATCGGGTCGGCCGCCACTCGGGACGATCAGGCGAGTGACGGCCGTCCTCCGTACGGGTCCCTCAGCCCATGGCGAGGACCGAGTGCAGGACTTGACGGAGTGTCGATTCGGGGTCCGGGACCGGGCCCGGCGACCGCCAGGCGACGAACCCGTCGGGCCGCACGAGCACGGCTCCCCCGGCTGCGACTCCGTGCCGGTCCGCCCAGTCCGCGTCGTCCTCGCAGGTCAGCTCGGCACCGGGGCCGACCTGGCAGGACGTCAGCGGAACCGCCAGCTCGCCGGCGAGGCGTACGGCGCTCGCGTGCCAGCCGCCCGGGTCGCCGGCGTCGCTGAGCAGCACGAGCGACTTCTCGTAGAGGTCGAGCGTGGAGACGCGCTCGCCTCGGCGCCGCAGCCACATGTGCGGTGCCCTGCTTCCGGGTTCACCGGTCAGGTCCAGACCCTCGGGGACGACGGGTGCGTCGGGGGCGCCGCCGACCACGGCTCCCTCGCGATAGCGGTAGCCCAGTGCGACGTTGAGGATGCCGCGCTGCGGGGCACCGCCTCCGCCCGCCACGGGTGGAGGCGCGAAACCGGGGTGGCTGTGCTCGACCGACCGCACGGCGGCGCGGGCGCTGGTCGCCTCCGCCACCGGGCGGCGCTCGGCGTCGTAGGTGTCCAGCAGCCCCTCCCCGGCCCAGCCGCCGAGCACGGCCGCCAGTTTCCACGCGAGGTTGTGCGCGTCCTGGATACCCGTGTTGGAGCCGAAGGCCCCGGTGGGCGACATCTCGTGGGCCGAGTCGCCGGCCAGCAGGACACGCCCTGACCGGTAGCTGCGGGCGACACGCTGCGCGGCGTGCCAGGACGCCTTGCCGGTGATCTCCACGTCCAGGTCCGGGTCACCGACCGCGCGACGGATGTGCTCGACGCACCGCTCGTCGGTGAACTCCTCCATGGTCTCGCCGCGTTCGGGGTGCCAGGGGGCGTGGAACACCCAGTTCTCACGGTTGTCCACCGGCAGCAGGGCGCCGTCGCCGTCCTCGCCGGTGAGGTAGCAGACGATGAAGCGGCGGTCTCCGACGACGTCGGCGAGCGCGCGGGAGCGGAAGGTGATGCTGATGTTGTGGAACAGGTCGCCGGGGCCGCTCTGCCCGATGCCGAGCTGTTCGCGCACGGGGCTGCGCGGACCGTCGGCCGCGACCAGGTAGTCCGCGCGGATGGTGGTGTGCTCGCCGGTCTCCCGGCTCTTGACCACGGCGGTGACACCGTCGGCGTCGGTGTCGAAGGACATCAGTTCGGTGTTGTAGCGCAGGTCGCCGCCGAGCTCGCGGGCGTGGTCGAGCAGGACCGGCTCCAGGTCGTTCTGGCTGCACAGGCACCAGGAGCTCGGGCTGAAGCGGGCCAGTCCGCCGCCGGGGTCGATCTCCCGGAACAGCCAGTCGCCCTCGTCGCCCACCAGGCTGGGGGTCTGCAGGATGCCGTGGTTGTCGGCGAGGGTGGCGGCGGCGTCGCGGATGGCCGTCTCGGTGCCCGCAACGCGGAACAGTTCCATCGTGCGGACGTTGTTGCCGCGGCCTCGGGGGTGGATCGAGGTGGCGGCGTGACGCTCCACCAGCATGTGGGGCACTCCGAGTCGGCCCAGGAACAACGAGGTCGACAGGCCGACCAGGGAGCCGCCCACGATCAGGACGGGGACACGGTCTGTTGTAGGGGCGGTTGGGTCGTCTTGCGCGGTCATCTCTCGCCTCCGGCGGGTCGAGTCGCGGTTGCCGGCCGGGTCCGGCCGGACCTCATTCATCCCCCGCCCGACCGGCGGCGGCGGCCGCTTCACCCGCTCAACTCGCCGGATTCGCTGTGTCGGCGGCATGGCGGAGACGGCCGGCGTTCGCCGGGCTCAGACGGGGGGCCTGCGGCGGGCGGCAGGCATCCGCCGCACGGTGAAGGGGGGTCGGCGGCGGGCAGCCGTCAGCGGCGGCCCGAGGGGGCCGCGCCTCGCGCGACCGGTTCCGGCAGCTTGCGTGGCAGGATCGTCAGCGTCACCACCGCGCCGAGGGCATAGATACCGGCCGAGGTCGCGAAGGCCGCGTGGTAACTCTTCAGCGTCGCCTCGGCCATGAGCTGGGGTGTGGGTGTCTTTCCGGCGAGTCGGTCCGCGACCGTGCCGGCCGCGATCGTGCTGAGGAGGGCGGTTCCCAGTGAGCCGCCGACCTGTTGCATGGTTTTGATCAGTGACGAGCCGACGCCGATGTCGGCCGGATCGATCCCGGCCGTCCCCAGGTTGATGGAAGGGGACATGATGAGACCCATCCCGACCCCGAAGACGATCAGCGCGGGCAGCACGTATGTGGCGTAGGAACTGGTCTCGGACAGCCGGGTCAGTCCGGTCATGCCGCAGGCGGCCAGCACCATGCCGGTGGACACCAGTACCCGGAAACCCGCCTTGGGCAGCAGGACGATGTTGCTGACCATCGAGGTGGTCGTGATGGACAGGGCCATCGGCAGAAAGGCCAGGCCGGTCATGACGGGGCGATAGCCGAGTGTGTGCTGGAAGTAGTACGTGAGGAACAGCAGGACCCCGAAGATGCCCGCGCCCCCGATGAGCAGAGCGAGGAAGGCCGTACCGCGCACCCGGTCGAGGACGATGCGCAGCGGCAGCAGCGGGTGGGGCGTCCGGGTCTGCCACCAGACGAAGGCCGCGATGAGCGCGGCCCCGACGGCGAGGAAGCCCCAGGTGCGGGGCGAGCCCCAGCTGGCGGAACCGGCGCCGGACAGGCCGTAGACGACACAGAACAGGCCCGACGAGGCGAGGGCCGCACCCGGCAGGTCCAGCTCGGGTCTGCGTCCGGAGGGGCGCGGTTTGATCAGCGCGACGGCGCCCAGGCCGGCGACCGTGGCGAAGACCAGGTTGACGTACATCGTCCAGCGCCAGTTCAGCCCGTCCGTCAGGATCCCGCCGAGGAGCAGCCCCACGCCGCCACCGGAGCCGGCGATGGCGCCGAAGACGCCGAACGCCTTGCCCCGCTCAGCGGGATCGGTGAACGTCGTGCTGAGCAGGGCCAGCGCGGAGGGTGCGAGCAGGGCGGCGAACAGGCCCTGGAGCACGCGGCCGGTGACGAGCACGCCGAAGGTGACCGCTGCACCGCCGAGCGCGGAGGAGAGGGCGAAGCCGACGAGCCCGGTGAGGAAGGTGCGCCGGCGCCCGAACATGTCCCCCAGCCGGCCACCGAGCAGCAACAGGCTGCCGAACGCCATCGCGTAGGCGGTCACCACCCACTGCCGCCCGCTGTCGGAGAACCCGAGGTCCGTCTGCGCCGAGGGCAGCGCGATGTTCACGATGGTGGCGTCCAGTACCACCATCAGCTGGGCCACGCCGATGGTGGCGAGGATCCACCAGCGCCGTGGGTCGGACGGGGTCGCGCCGACGCTGAGGACGGGCTCGGCGGAGGGCGCGGAGTCGGTGGGTTCTGTGTGCATGTGCTGTTGCTCCCAGGCCGGGGCGGGTGGGACTGCTGGTGACGCCGGGTCAGGACGTGGTGTGCGGTGCGGACGTCGGAAGTCGACGGCGTCCCGGGCGATCGGGCAGGTCTTGCCGTGGGCGACCGCGTTGTCGCCGCTCGGCGCCGGCCCGCTTCACCACGTCCGGCTTCCTCGCACTCCGAGCAGGGCAGCAGCCACTCCCAGGCTGAACTGTCCTTTTGGTCCGATTCGGCGACACAATGCCCCTTTTATCAGGCATCTCGATCCGGACCGAGGAGGCAAGGCGTGCTACGCCACGAGCAACCGCCCTCGGGTGGCCTCCCACGGTGATCAGGGAGTGGTCGATGACGTGCGCGCCGACGGACCGGACCATCTCCCTCCTGGGGCGGGTGGGCCCGGACACGGACGGGAGCATCACGCGGGCGAACTGCCGCCGGGGTGTCGCCCGGCATGACGTGCCCGTCGTAGGCGTTGAGCGCCGCGGCGTGCGGGGGTGTCGACCAGTGCGTCCCGCGGCACCGGGGCGCGGGCCGCTCTCAGCCTCGCCGGAGGGCGTTGAGCCGCGCCGCCTGACGCGTCAGGTGTTCGCGTTCGGCGAGGTTGGGAGCCTGACGGGCCGCTTCGGCGTACAGCCGGGACGCCGTCGCCAAGTCGCCGTCGCGCTCATGGAGATGGGCCGCCACCGCCGTGTGCCGGGGCAGGGAGTCGTCCAGTTCGGCGAGCGCCGCCAGCCCGGCCCGTGGTCCGTCGGCCTCGCCGACGGCGACCGCGCGGTTGAGCCGGACGACCGGGCTGTCGGTGAGACGGGCGAGCTCGTCGTACCACTCGACGATCTGCACCCAGTCGGTCTCCTCGGCGGTGGGCGCGTCGGCGTGCAGGGCGGCGATCGCGGCCTGGGCCTGGTACTCGCCGAGCCGGTCGCGGGCGAGGGCCGTCTGCAGGATCCGCACGCCTTCGGCGATCGAGGCCGTGTCCCAGCGGGTGCGGTCCTGCTCGGCGAGCGGCACCAGACTGCCGTCGCGCGCGGTCCGGGCGGCGCGCCGGGCGTGGTGCAGCAGCATGAGGGCGAGCAGCCCCGCCACCTCGGGGTGGTCGATGTGGGCCGCGAGCTGCCGGGTGAGCCGGATGGCCTCGGCGGCGAGGTCGACGTCGCCGGAGTAGCCCTCGTTGAAGACCAGGTAGAGAACCCGCAGCACCGTGGCGACATCGCCGGGCCGGTCGAACCGTACGCCGGAGACGGTGCGTTTGGCCCGGCTGATGCGCTGCGCCATGGTCGCCTCGGGCACCAGGTATGCCTGGGCGATCTGGCGGGTGGTCAGCCCGCCGACGGCGCGCAGCGTGAGCGCGACCGCCGACGACGGTGTCAACGACGGGTGCGCGCACAGGAAGTAGAGCTGGAGCGTGTCGTCGACCGCGGGCACGGGGCCGGGCTCCGGCTCCTCGTCGACCAGGTCCTCGCGCCGGCGGCGGGCGGTGTCCGCCCGCCGCGCGTCGAGGAACCTGCGCCAGGCGACGGTGATCAGCCAGCCCTTCGGATCGCGCGGCCGGTCGGCCGGCCAGGTGCGGACCGCCTCGGTCAGGGCGTCCTGCACGGCGTCCTCGGCCGCCGCGAAGTCGGCTCCGCGGCGGACGAGGACGGCGAGGACGCCCGGGGTGAGGCCGCGCAGCAGTGCCTCGTCCATGGGTTGGGTCACTCCGTGATGGTGGGCGGCGCGGTCAGGAACGGGCGCACCTCCAGCCACTCGTGGATCGGCTTGCCGCCCGCGCCGGGGGCGGCCGACAGTTCACCGGCCAGTTCCACAGCCCGCTCGTAGCTGTCGACGTCGATCACCATCCAGCCGGCGATGAGGTCCTTGGTCTCGGCGAACGGGCCGTCGGTGACCGGCGGGCGGCCCTCGCCGTCGTACCGGACCCACTTCCCCTCGGGGGCGAGCGCCTGACCGTCGACGAACTCGCCGGTCTTCTCCAGCCGGGCCGCGAAGTCGTTCATGTACCGCATGTGGGCCGAGATCTCCTCCGGCGTCCACTGGTCCATGGGCACGTCGTTGACCGCGGCCGGAGCGCCTCGGTAGTGCTTCAGCAGCAGGTACTTCGCCATCGTCTCTCTCCTCGGTGCTGTGCGACCCGTTCTGGTCGCGCTCACCCCTGGGACGGAGCCGGTCACGGGTTCTCGACATCACCGCCCGGTCTTCTTTCCGACTTTCCTCGCAGGAGCGGATCAGGCGGGGTGAGCTCCTTGAGGCGCACCCGGTCCACGGCCTCTCGGGGACTTGCGCCGCAGGCTGTCCACGGTCAGGGGGAGGGCGCGGGCCGCCCGATCTTCTCCGTCGCGGGGTTCTCCGTCGCGGGGTTCTCCGTCGTTCTCCGTCGCGGGGTTCTCCGTCGCCGGACGGGTCGATCCGCCGGCGGACGCTGAGCCGGGGCAGGACGTCCTCCGGGTCCGGGCCGGGTCTGAGAGTGCGGTCCGCGCCACCGGCCTGGGGCAGGAGCGAGACGGCCCGGACGAACGGCTCGCGGTGCTCGTCGTCACCGTCGGGCAATGGCCGCGGAGCGTGCCGATGCCCACGTCGGCCCTGCCGGGCGATCTCCGCCAGTGAGGCGGACCCGGGCCTCCACTTCAACTCTGGCACATCCCGCCCCACCGCACCTCTGCGGCACATCGGAGGCCGCGAGTCGGCGTACCCCGGCCTCCGGCGTGTATGCCGCGGCTCGGCATGCGCCCTGGCCGGCGACGCCTGCGTGCCCTCGGCCTGGGCCTTCCCGCAGCCCTCGCGGCGAAAGCGGCCCGGACGTTCCCGCGACCTGCGCGATCAGGTTCTCGGCGCGGTCGAGCACCGTCCGGCGGGCGGGCCTCGGCTGCCGGCCGAGGAGGGTGCGGGCCTTCTCGGTGGTCGTGCCGGGCAGATCCCACGGCCCTCCCGGCCGGAACGGCCCCGCACCCGCCCGTCACCCCTCGCCGACCCGCTCCTGGCGTGCGAGGAACTCCTCGAAAGCCGCCGCACGCCTGGGATCCATGTACCGCTGCCTGCCGTGGAGCGCCCATTGCTCCAGCTGGTCCAGCCACGCGGCAGGCCGCAGCTCGGCCACGATCACCCGTTCGCGGGTGAACGTCGCGCACTGCCCGTCCGCGTGCACGTACCGCGTGTACGGACCGTGCCGCTCCGGGCCGGGCAGCCGCTCCTCGGCGGCTTCCGGCAACGGCGTCGACGCCCTGCGGTGGCGCTGCGCGAAGTGCTCCCGTCCGGCCGGCTCCGCCGCCGGGAGGAGCACCGCCGCCGCCTCGCCCTCCTCGACGAGGGTCACCCGCTCGCCGGTCGCCTCCACCAGGGCGACCGGACGCCCGAACTCCTCGACGGCTTCCGCCAGTTCGACACTCTGCACGGGCCGACACCGTACCGGGCACGAACCCGCCCCCCGGGGAGCGCCGGCCCGCTGTCTGGTCGGAGCCTCGCGGTGGTGCGACTCTAAGAAGTGAGGGGGTCCGAGGCAGGACGACCCTGGAGGACCGATGGGCCGAGACGTCCCGGCGATGGTCTTCACACGTGAGGACCGCCGCCGGTACCGGATCAAGATGCAGGCGTGCCTGGACGCGTTCGCGCAGATGCTGCGCGAGGAACGGTTCGAGACCGAGCGGCCCCAGGTGGGGCTGGAGATCGAGCTGAACCTGGTCGACGACGCGGCGGAGCCGGCCATGCGCAACAGCGACGTCCTGGAGTCCATCGCCGATCCCGCCTGGTCCACCGAGCTGGGCAGGTTCAACCTGGAGATCAACATCCCGCCCCGCGGTCTGACCGCCGGCGGTCCCGACGCCTGGGAGTCGGAGATCCGCGACGCGCTCAACCACGCGGACGAACGGGCCCGGGAGATCGGAGTCCAGCTGGTCATGATCGGCCTTCTGCCCACGCTGCGGCAGGAGGACGTGGGCGAGGGGGCACTGTCCGACAACGCGCGCTACCGCCTGCTCAACGACCAGATCTTCGCGGCCCGCGGCGAGGACCTGCTGATCGAGGTGAGCGGCGTCGACCGGCTGCGGACGTACGCGGACACGATCACTCCGGAGGCGGCGTGCACCAGCACGCAGTTCCATCTCCAGGTCTCCCCCGGCCAGTTCGCCGCCTACTGGAACGCGGCGCAGGCCATCGCCGGGGTGCAGATCGCGCTGGCCGCGAACGGTCCGTTCCTCTTCGGCCGGGAGCTGTGGCACGAGACCCGTATCCCGCTGTTCGAGCAGGCCACCGACACCCGCCCGCAGGAGATCAAGGTGCAGGGCGTACGGCCCCGGGTATGGTTCGGCGAGCGGTGGATCAACAGCGTCTTCGACCTCTTCGAGGAGAACATGCGCTACTTCCCGGCGCTGCTGCCGCTGAGCGACGAGGAGGACCCCCAGGAGACCCTGAGCCGCGGTGACACCCCGGAGCTGCCCGAACTCACCCTCCACAACGGCACGATCTACCGATGGAACCGGCCCGTCTACGCCGTCGCGCAGGGCCGGCCGCATGTGCGCGTGGAGAACCGGGTCCTGCCCGCCGGCCCCACGGTGGCCGACACACTCGCCAACGGGGCGTTCTACTACGGCCTGACCCGGGCGCTCGTGGAGGAGGACCGGCCGGTGTGGTCGCGCATGTCCTTCGCCGCCGCCGAGGACAACCTGCACGCGGCGGCGCGCGACGGCATCGAGGCGAGCCTGTACTGGCCCGGGGCGGGCGAGGTCCCCGTGCCGGAACTCGTCCTGCGGCGCCTGCTGCCCCTCGCGCACCGGGGCCTGGAGCACTCCGGCATGGACGCGTCCTGGCGGGAGCCGCTGCTCGGCATCATCGAGCAGCGGTGTGTGACCGCGCGCAACGGCGCCGTCTGGCAGAAGGAGATGGTCCACCGCATCGAGGACCACGACCACGTCAGCCGTCACGAGGCCCTGCGCCGCATGACCGGCCTCTACATCGACTACATGCACCTCAACGCGCCCGTCCACACCTGGCCCGTCGACTGATCGCCTCCAACACCCCTGAGGAGAACGGGTGTTGAATGGGACGTAGGCGGTACGGTCGGCCTGGGCATGCGAGATGCAGGTGGAGCCGGGAGGGGCAGCAGGTGGATCCGTTGCGGGTGCTGGCCGCGGTGGCGGCCTCGTGGGAACGGCTGGGGCCGTATCTGACGGACCTGTCGGCAGAGGCCGGGGAGCGGTTGGCCTCGGCCCTGGAGGAGGTGCGCGCGGCGGACGGTCCCGACGCGCCGCGTGGCCCCGCGGAGACCGCCGCGCGGCTGGTCCTCGACAGTCTGCCGCCCCAGGAGAGCAGCCGGCTGGAAGCCGGGGACGGCGTCCGGTACGCCGACGGCACCGGGAACGTCTCCGTCGACGGTTTCGTGGCCGCCGACCTCGCCGTGCTGCTGCTCGACGGCAGCCCCATGGTGGGCCCCGTGCTCGGACCCGTGCGCACGCGCCTGCTCGCGGAGCCGGCGCTGGAGGACGCGGAGCTGCGCGTCCGGGGCGGCGATCCGACGTCGTCGGGTCTGATCCGGCTGTCCGGGCCCGGGGGACGCGCGCTGCTGCCGAGCTTCCAGTTCCGTGCGGACGCGTTGCCGTGGCAGGTCGTGCTGGAGGTGAACACGCTCCTCGACGCGGGCCGGGACCCGTGGGGGGCGGCCGACTGGTGGCTGTCGGACAACGCCTGGCTGCGCTCCGTGCCCGCGGCACTGCTGGGCGCGGCCCGGGACGAGGAACTGGTCGGCGCCGCACGGTCGTTGCTGGAGGGGGACTGAGGTGCCCAACGTGCCTCCGCCGGCCGCGCTGCCCGGCACGCCCACGAAGGTCACCCTCCCCGAGGGCACTCCCCTGTTCCGGGTGCACAGCTCCGCCCGGTCCGCGACCGCGTTCAACCCGGCCCCGGCCGACCGGCTCTACGGCGGCGGGCGCTTCGACGGCACGGATGGCCGGCCCTACTCCTGTCTGTACGCCGGACTCGAACCCGCGGGGGCGGTGTGCGAGGTGCTGCTGCGGTCGGTGCCGTTCGCCGCGGACGGGGGTCCCCGGCTGCTGCCGCGTGCGGGCGTCGTCCGCAGGAGCTTCTCGTTCCTGAGGCTCGCGGCCGACGTCACGGTGGTGTCGCTGATGTCCGGTGCCGATCTCGCGTCGGTGGGGCAGGACGCCTGGCTGGTGCAGGCCGAGGCCGCCGAGTACCCGTGGACGCGGAACTGGGGGCACTGGATCCGCGACAGGACCGAGCCGTGGGCGCAGGGCTTCGTGTGGCCGTCCAAGCGGGAACCCGCCGACCGGGCGGTGATCCTTTTCGGCGACCGCTGTGCGAGGGACGCGGTGGCCGAGTCCGAGACGTCCGCCGTCGACTTCGCCACCCCGGACGGCGAGGACTGGCTGAACTCCGTGCTCGCGCCGTATCACGCGCGCGTCGCGCCCTGAGCGACGTACGAGGCCGACCCCGCGCTGCGCGCCCTGAGCGACGTACGGGGCCGACCCCGCGCGTCCACCCTGAGCGCCGTACGAGGCCGACCAGGGCCGCCTGCGCCCCCGACGCCGGTCAGCCGGTGGACGGGATGACCGTGCGCAGCGGGATCGTCCGGGTCGTCCACTGGCCCGGCCCCCACGCGTGGGCCGGTCCCATGTCGCGGTCGCTGCCAGCGGGCGAGGTGAGACGCAGCATGCCGTCCGCGCCGGCGAGCCGGGAGAGGCGGAAGCCGTCGTTCTCGGGGTCCCAGGGCGGCAGATGGAACGGCACGGTGTTCAACTCGCGCTCGGCCACGATGAGTTTGAGCCAGTCCCGCACCTGCGCTCCGGGGCGGGCGCGGTGCGCGGGGACGGTCAGCACCACCGGCCGGTCGTCGAGCGCGAAGCCCGTGCGGCCGGGCCCGATGAAGTGGCCCGGGTACAGGCCGGTGTGACCGGCGTAGCCGTCGGTGAGGTTCAGCAGCACGCACCACAGCGTCCGCGTGGCGGAGCGGTTGTGGAGGCGGACGGACAGCCAGGGCTCCTGCGGGCCGCCGGACGGTGAGCGTCCGTAGCGGCAGACGATCTCGCCGCCGCCGTCGGGCAGGAGAGGGCTCGGGCCGTCGGAGCTCCAGGGTCCGTCGTAGGTCCAGGGGCGGATCTCGACGCGGACCAGGTCCGCGAGGGGTGAGGACGGGTTGTCCAGGGTGAGCAGCTGGTGCCAGCGGGTGAGATGGGCCAGACATCCGGCGACCCGTCGGGCGTCCTGCGGCCCACCGAGCGGCAGCGGCGGCACGGCGGCCGAACCGTCGCGCCGCAGGAGGTGCGCCGCGAGGCCGGTGCCGGACTCCGCGGACACGACGACCCGCAGCAGATGGCCGGGGGCGGAGCCCGCCCCGTCCACCAGCCGCAGCAGCGGCGTCGGTCCGCCGCCGGGACCCGCCGAGCCGACGGCCTCCCGGATCGACCGGGCGGCGCCGCGGGCGGCGGCGGAACCGTCCGGCGTCTCGACGGCCACGCGGGTCGGTGGCAGCGCGAGCGCCGACAGGGCCACCGGATAGACCCGGCGGCGGTCCGGCTCCCAGCCGGCCGGGTCGACCTCGGTGCGGTCGGTGTGGACGGACCGGGCGCGCACGAGGCGGGGTGCGGCGCCGGGCTCGGTGACGGTGAACTCGGTGCCGTCGGGGTCGTCGGAGCGCAGACCGTGGACACGGCCGCAGTCGACCTCCCAGCCGTGCGGGCCGTTGCGCAGCAGGTGCGGGCCGCGGGCCCGGGTCACCGCGCCCCCGAGGAAGGGCTGGTCGGCGACGCCCCCGGGCTCGGGCGGGAACAGGACCGGGTGCTGGTCGGCGCGCTCGGTCCGGACCTGGCAGTGGGCGGCGGCCAGCAGATCGCGGTAGGTCGCGCCCGGCCCCGCCGCCCGCAGCGCGTCCAGCAGCGCGTGGGTGAACACGCCGTGCGGCACTCCGTCGAAGTCCCTCTCGTACGACAGCTCGTTGAGCCGGCCGGCGGCGAGCAGCACATGACGGGCGGCGGACGTCGTTCCGGATCCCGCGGTCGGCCCGCGCCCGTCGAGCGGCTCGCCCCACCAGGGGGCGGGAGGCGCGTAGCGGGCGGTGAGGCCCGCCTGGGCGAGCCTGCGGGTGGCCCCGCCCGAGAAGCAGCAGTCGAGGACGGCCGCGACGTGCGCGCCCCGCGCGGCGACCGCGTCCAGCAGCGCGCCCAGTTCCTTGTCGACGAGCGGGCGGCCGCCCTGCCGCGGGCTGTCGGCGCAGACCAGCGCCTGGTAGCGGCCGGTGGCCTCGGTGCGCAGATGCAGGGGCAGGACGGCCGCGTAGTCGGTGCCGTGCCCGGAGAACCAGAACAGTGCCGTGTCGCCAGGCCCGGCGGCGCCCAGATGGTCACGGACGGCGGCGACGACGGCGTCCGTCGTGGCCTCCGCGTTCCTCAGGAAGCGGGTCTCGAAGGCTCCCTCGCCCAGCATGCCCAGCAGGCGCGCGGCCGCCTCGACGTCGTTGACGGCACCCCGCAGACTCCGGTGCGGCAGCGGATAGTCATCGATCCCCACGAACAGCGCGTACACAGTCCCCATGCCGGAAGTCTCGCAGGTGGCGGCGCCCGCTTCCGGGCACAACCCGGCCTTCTCCGGGGCGAGTTCGGGGCGCGGGCGTCACTGGCCGAGGTGGGTGAAGCCCGCCCACCCCCGCAGGTCGTCGGGGTCCACGGAGCGGACCTGGGCGGCGAGTTCGGGCGGCATGGTCCGCGGGGGGCGCCGGTCGGGGTCGAGCATCCACAACTGGGCCAGGCGCAGCGCCTCGGCGGGCCGGGCGCCCTCGGCGTGCAGATAGTGGTGAACCATGAACATCAGGTACGAGGTGGCCTCGTCCGGCACCGGCCACAGCGAGCCCAGCACGGACCTGGCCCCGTCCACGAGGAACGCCGTGGACAGCGAGAACGCCTCGTCGTAGCCGCGTCCGGAGACATGGGTGGTGCAGGCGGCCAGCGACACCAGGCCCAGCCGGGCGGGCCGGTCGCGGTGCTGGGCGTGCTCGGTGAGCTGCTCGGCGGCGAGCGTGCCGTCCGCGAGGTGGAGCTGTGAGGTGCGGGCGGCGGAGCTCGGGAGCACCTCGGCGTGGCAGGCCAGGTGCAGTACGCCGCCCGGGGACAGGGAGCGCAGCCGCAGCCAGCCGAGGAGTTCCGCGGGAGTGCCGCTGCCGGTGGCCGCGCCCGTGGTGTGGCGCCCGAGGTAGGGGGCGGTGCGGTAGAACGCGGTGTGCAGGGCGGCGGCCTCCCGGCCCGCGTGGGGCAGGTCCCCGGTCGGGTTCCCGACGACCAGTCCCGGTCCGTCGAGGGGAACCGGCTCGCGGCCCATGACCTCGCAGAACAGCCGCGCCGAGGCGGCGTAGGAGAGGACGGCGTCCTGGACGGCGTACCGGTACGTGCCGCCCGGCGCGCGGGTGCGGGCGGCGTGCCAGGGTACGGCGGCGAGGTTGCCCATGGGGACCAGCACCACCTTGGGCGGCAGGGTGGCGCCCTGGGCGCGCAGGTGGGCGAGCAGCGGCTCGGTCACGGCCCGCGCCGCCCAGTCGCAGACGGCCTCCAGCGCGCGGCGCTCCAAGCGCCGGCCGCCGCCGGGCGCCGGGGCCGTGCCGCCGACCGGTCCCATGTCGCGGCCGCCGGGAGCCGTGCCCTCGCCGAGGTGGGCGGCGAGCGGTGGGGCGTCCGCCGTCAGTCCCGACAGGTGCACCACGCTCGTCCGCCCGTCGGCGTGGACGGCGACCGCGCAGCCGCCGCGCGCGGAGGCTCCCGTGCCCTCGCCGGGCACCAGGTACACCAGTGCGTCGGCCCCGGTCCGGCGCAGTGCCGCGGCGATGTCGGGGAGGGCGGGCGGGGCGAGCAGGTGGCCGAGGCCGGTCGCGGGGGCGTCGGACATGAGGTCGTCCGTTCCGGCCAGGACCTGGAGCACCCGGTGGCGGAGGTCGCCGGGGATGTCCTCGCCCTGCCCGGTGCCGTCCGCGGCGGCCGCCGTACGCCACTCGGCGGCGAGGTCGTGGCGGCCCGCGGCCGTGAGCCGGTCGGGTACGGTCCCGGCGGCCGAGGCCGCGTGCAGGACGAGGCCGCGCCCCGCGTCCAGCGCCTGGACCGCCTCGCCCAGGGAGCCGTCGGCGATGCACCAGCGGGCGACCGACAGGGCGTGCGCGGCGGAGAGGTTGAGGGTCTCGGCCGTGTACTCCGCGCGGGACTGGAGTAGGACCTGCCAGGCATGGCCGCGCAGCGCGCGGAGCCCGAACTCCCGGCTGGGGGGCAGGTGTTCGGGGCGGGCGCCCAGCCGGGCGGTGGCGCGGTGGGCCTCGGCGAGCTGCATCGCGGCGAGGGCCCAGCCGAAGTGGCCGGGGTGCGCGGCGAGCCGCACCGCCTCCTCGGACCAGTGGAGGGACTCGTCGAGGTCTCTACTGTCGTGTCCCGCGCGGTATCTGCGCAGTTGCAGCGTGGCCAGGGAGTTGGCGAACCGGACGCCGTTGCCGCCGTCGTAGGCGGGGTCCAGCGCAAGGGCTTCCCGCAGCAGCGCGATGGCTTCGTCGAGTCGGCGGGCGTCGGGTGCGCGCAGCACGCGCAGGCCGAGTGCGAGACCGGCCAGGCCCAGCGCCTCGGCACGGTCCCGTGGCGCCAGGGGCGCCGACTCCTGTCGCACCCGGCCGGGGTCGATGTCGTCGTCACCGGGTGCGGCACGAGGGTCGAGGAACTGGTGGGCGGAGGTGAGCGCGTCGAGCAGCATGACCACTCTGGGACGCATGGCGTCCTCCGCCGGGAGACGGTCCCGGGAGTCCCGCAGTTCCGCCGTCGCCGCGGCCAGCCCCGCGGTGTCGCTCACCGCGATGGCCCGACGGGCTGTGATCAGGGCGTGCTGCACCGCCGCGTACACCCGGGTGTACGCCGTCACCGACGGGTCGGCGCGCAGGAGGGCCAGCTCGGCCGCGGCCTGCGTGAGGGCGTCCTGCGTGCCGCGGACCTGTGCCCTGAAGGAGAGCGCGGCGATCCGGCAGGACTCCCGGCTGCCGCGCAACGCGTCGCCCTCGGCGGCGGCGTCCGCTCTGGACAGGGCGATGTCGAAGTGGTCCAGCGCGAGCTGGAGCTGCTTCTCGTCGTAGGCGTGCCCGCCGGCGGTCAGGGCGGCCTGGCCGGCCACGATGTGCAGGCTCGTCCGGATCGGGTCCTGCGGCGGGAAGGCGGCGATGGCCGCGCCCAGTTGCTCCATCAGCGTCCCGGCGGTGGGGCTGATGCCCAGCTCGCCGAAGGAGGGCGAGAAGAAGGCCATCAGCGACATGGCCAGGCCTCGCAGAAGGGCGGGCGCCCCTGCGCCCTGGCTGCGCTCGATGACCCGCTGTATGTCCTCGCCCGCGGGCCCGAAACTCGTCAGGCCCAGTTCGAGGATCCCGGTCCCGTCGCCACCGGCCCCCTGCGCGCCCTCCCCTGGTGCGGTCATGGCCTGCTGGAGTGTCTGTGCCGCCGTCCGCCCGGCGGCGACGACGGGGTCGCCGGGTACGTCCGGCAGGTGCCCGGCGCGGATCCGGACTCCTCGGATGTAGCCGAGGGTGGCTTCCACGAAGGTCCTGACGCCGGGCGGGCAGGTGGGCGCCGAGCGGACCTCGCTGTACGCGTCCTCGGTGGCCCGCAGGTCCTGCGCGTCGAGGGTGTCGAGCGCGACGATCTGCCGTCCGGCGGCCAGGTCCATCAGCCCGCTCCAGCGGTCGGGCGCGTCCACGGGCCAGCGGTCCGCCACCTGTTGCAGCACGGCGAGGGCTCGTCGGGCGTCCGCCGACCGTGTCTGTTCGATGGCCCGCTCGCGCAGCAGGCGGCCGTAGTTGCGCAGCGCGGGCAGCGGGAAGTCGGCCAGCAAGGGGCTGTCGAGCGACAGGTCGTCCAGTTGCGCGAGGGCCAGCGCCAGAGTGCGCGGGTCGCGTTGCTCCCTGGCCTCCGGGACACGCAGGAGCAGGAGGCGGGCGAGCTGGGCGCGGGCGATCGGGAACCAGCCGTCCTGGCATTCCGTGGAGTTCTCGCCGTCCTGGACGGCACGCCGGATCTCGGCCACGGCCCGGTCGTAGTCGGCGTCCGCGGCCGTGCGGTCGTAGCGACGGGCGTACTGCTGCCCGTAGTGGAACCGGAAGAAGGCCGGCTGGCCCATGGGCTCGGGCACACCGTCGAGTGCCTCGCCGAGCCGGGTGATCGCCGCTTCGGTGTCGGCCGGATCGTTCGTGCTGAGGAAGCGGGTGCCGTAGCCGACGCCCAGCCGGGCCAGTACCTGACGGGTGAGCTCGTCGCCCGGAGCCAGGACGGCGGCCGCGGCTTCGAGATGGCGGATGGGCTCGGCCAGGAGGGCACCGAAGCGTTCCGCGGGCATTCCGGGTTCGGTGGCCGCCTCGTACCGGGCCCAGTGGAGCTGGCCGAGGATGCCGCGCCACACCGGCGCGTCGGGGTGGCCGGGGGTGTCGGCGAGTGCCTGGTCCACGGCCGCGAGCGCGGCTTCGAGGTCGCGGGGGTCGCCCTGGCGGTCGGCCAGCTCCGCGAGCCACAGGCCCATGGTGACCCGTGCCGAGGACACGTCGGGATCGTCACCGTCCCCGCGGCCGTCCAACTCGGCACGTGTGTCGCTGATCCACTCCCGCAGTTCCTCGTCGGACACGTCGACGAGGTCCCCCTGCGCGAGTTCCTGCTCGGCGGTGCCGTCCGTCATCCCCCGTACTCCGTCCCTGGGCGCCTCCGCCCCCGGGACCAGTGAACCTCAACTCCTTTGTCCACGGCGGTCGTTCGCCGGTCGTCGGCGGGGCGGAATCCGGTTCCCGCACCGCCCCGGGCGGCCGACGGACTGAATCGCTTTCGAACGGGCACTCGTACGCGACCAACGAATGAGAAGTGAGAGACCGGCCATGGAGATTTCAGGCATCATCAGCGCGATCGTCGTCGGCATCGTGATCGGGGTCCTGGGCCGTCTCGTCGTACCCGGACGCCAGCGCATCGGCATCCTCTGGACGATCGCCGTCGGTATCGTCGCCGCGCTCATCGGCACCGGCATCGCCTCCGGTCTCGACGTCGCGGACACCGAGGGCGTCGACTGGGTGGAGTGGCTCATCCAGATCGCCCTGGCGGCGCTCGGAGTGGCCGCGGTCAGCAAGGTGAAGCTGCGCCGCTGACGCCCTTCGCGGTGCCCTCGACCGGGCCGCGCGCCCACGCTCAGCCCGTGGGCGCGCGGCCTTCAGCGCGCTCCTGCGTCAGGGGCGTCGCCCAGGTCGGGGTCCAGGTTCGGGCGGCGCAGCGGGCCTTCGAGGTCGCACTCCACCTCCACGACGCCCTCGACGGTCCGCACCAGGCGGGTGAGCACCGGCAGCAGCGTGGTGTCGCGGACATGGCCGGTGAGGGTCACGACTCCGTTGCGCACCCGCACGTCGATCGGCCGCACGGGGAGCGCCAGGAGGTGGGTGTCGATCTCGTGGCGCACCTCGGCCTCGATGTCCTCGTCGTCGCGCAGGAACACCTTGAGCAGGTCGGACCGGCTCACGATGCCCCGCAGCACGCCCTCGCCGTCCACCACCGGCAGCCGCTTCACGCCGGCGTGAGCCATGGTCCGCGCGGCTCGGGCCAAGGAGGCGTCCGCGTGGACGGTGACGGCGGGACCGGTCATCACCTGCTCCGCGGTCGCGCCCCGGGCCTTGGCCGAGCGCGGTGCGCGGGCGGGCGGGTCGGCGTCCGCGTCGCGGTACTCCTCCTTGGGCAGCAGGTCGGCCTCGGACACGACGCCCAGGACCCGCTGCCCGTCGTCCACCACGGGCACCGCGCTGACGTGCCAGCGCCGCATCGTCCGCACGATGTCCTTGAACTCGGCGCCGCCGCGCACGGCCACGACCCTGTGTGTCATCACGTCGTTCACGGTGCGGGGGCCGACGGGCATGGTGTCCTCCACGGGGTCTCGGAAACGGACCTGACCGGGCCGGGGTGCGCCGGGGTTCACGCGGCGATCTCCAGTTCGTCCGCGACGCGCCCGGCCCAGGCCTCGATCGCGCCGAAGTCGCGGAAGTCCCCGCCCTTTCCCGAGCGGAGGATCATCCGGGCGACCAGCCCTGTGGCGCCCTCCTCCAGGCGGCCGCCGAAGGTGATGTGCTCACGGGCGTCCAGCCGGCCCATGGCCTTCGCCACGCCGGGCACGGGCGGGATGTCCCGCTCCGAGGCGGTGGCGTCCAGGGGGCCGCTGCTGAACAGCCAGAGCGGTCGCCGGGACAGCTCCCGGCCGTGCCGTCGCACGAAGCGCCGGGCGTCCTTGTGCCAGCGTCCCGCGTACAGGCCGCCGCCGACCACGACGGCGTCGTACGCGGCCACACTCGCCACGGACCGGGCGGCTTCCACGTCCGCCGTCAGCCCGCGTTCGCGCAGCACCGCGGCGACGGCCTCGGCGATCTGCGCGGTCGATCCGTTCGTGGTGCCGTAGGCCACGAGCACCTTGGTCGTCGGGGTCATCGCGCACCTCCTCCGATCCGTTCGCCACTTCGAGCATCCCGCGGACGGTGCCGCGCCGCATGGGTCGACCGGGGTGGGTCCGGGACCGGTCGGCCCATGCGGCGGGAGCGGCGGTGCCCGGCGGCGGCCGGTGCACGGCCGGTGCGAGGCCGAGGCGGCGGTCAGGCCTGCCAGGTCCAGTCGGCGACCTCCGGCAGGTCGGTGCCGTGCTCGCGGATCCACGCGTGGTGCCGGGTGCGGGCGTCCGCCATCTCCTGGCGGACGGCGGCCGCGCGGACGGAGAGGCCCGGAACCCGGTCGATGACGTCCATGACCAGCCGGTAGCGGTCCAGGTCGTTGCGCACCACCATGTCGAAGGGCGTCGTGGTGGATCCGGACTCCTTGTAGCCGCGTACGTGCAGGTTCCGGTGGCCGCTCCGGCGGTAGGCGAGCCGGTGGACGAGCCACGGATAGCCGTGGTACGCGAAGATCACCGGCTTGTCCTCGGTGAACAGCCCGTCGTACTCGAAGTCGCTCATCCCGTGCGGGTGTTCCTCGCCCGGCAGCAGCCGGGTCAGGTCGACGACGTTGACCACGCGGACCGCGAGCCGGGGCAGGTGGCGGCGGAGCAGTTGTGCCGCGGCGAGCACTTCCTGGGTGGGCACGTCACCGGCGCAGGCGAGCACCACGTCCGGTTCGTCGCCGTTCTCGGTGCCGGCCCAGTCCCAGATTCCGGCGCCGCGCGCGCAGTGGGCGCGGGCCTGCTCGATCGACAGCCAGTCGAAGCAGGGCTGCTTGCCTGCGACGATCACGTTGACGTAGTCGCGGCTGCGCAGGGCGTGGTCGGCGACGGACAGCAGGGTGTTGGCGTCCGGGGGCAGATAGACCCGGACCACCTCGGGGCTCTTGTTGAGGACGTGGTCGACGAAGCCGGGGTCCTGGTGGGAGAACCCGTTGTGGTCCTGCCGCCAGACGTGCGAGGTGAGCAGGTAGTTGAGGGAGGCGATGGGCGCCCGCCAGGGCAGCCGCCGCGCCGTCCTGAGCCACTTGATGTGCTGGCCGACCATGGAGTCCACGATGTGCGCGAAGGCCTCGTAGCTGGAGAAGAGGCCGTGCCGGCCGGTGAGGAGATAGCCCTCCAGCCAGCCCTGGCAGGTGTGTTCGGAGAGGATCTCCAGCACGCGGCCGTGCCGGTCCAGGTGCTCGTCGACCGGCAGCGTGTCCGCCTGCCAGGCCTTCCCTCCGGCGTCCACAACGGCCTGGAGCCGGTTGGAGGCGGTCTCGTCGGGGCCCACGATGCGGAAGTCCCGGCGGTCGTGGGTGTCGTCCATGATCTGCCGCAGGAGGTCCCCGAGGACGCGGGTCGGCTCGTGGGACGTCGTGCCCGGCTTCTCGACGGGTACGGCGAACGAGTCCAGCGGCGGCACGGGCAGGTCGCGCACGAGCAGACCGCCGTTGGCGTGCGGGCTGCTGCCCAGGCGCCCCGAGCGGTCGGGCACGCAGGCCAGGACGTCCGGGACGGGGCGGCCGTCCGGCTGGAACAGCTCCTCGGGCCGGTACGAGCGCAGCCACTCCTCCAACTGCCGCAGATGCCCGGGGTTCTCCCGCACGCCGGCCAGCGGGACCTGGTGGGCGCGCCAGGTGCCCTCCACCGGCACGCCGTCGACCTCGGCCGGACCGGTCCAGCCCTTCGGTGTGCGCAGCACGATCACCGGCCAGAGCACGCGTTCTGCGACACCGTCCTCCCGGGCGGCGCGCTGCCCTCGGGCGATCAGGTCCAGGGCCGTGTCGAGGGCCCGGGCCATCGCGCGGTGGACGACGGCGGGGTCGTCGCCGGACACATGGAGCGGCTCGTGGCCGTATCCCCGCAGCAGTTCGTCGAGTTCGGCCTCCGGCAGGCGGGCCAGGACGGCCGGGTTGGCGATCTTGTAGCCGTTGAGGTGCAGGATCGGCAGGACGGCGCCGTCGTGGACGGGGTCGAGGAACTTGTTGGAGTGCCAGGAGGCGGCCAGCGGGCCGGTCTCCGCCTCGCCGTCGCCGATGACGCAGGCGACGAGCAGCTCCGGGTTGTCGAAGGCGGCGCCGTAGGCGTGGGAGAGCGCGTACCCGAGTTCGCCGCCCTCGTGGACGGACCCAGGGGTCTCGGGTGCCACATGGCTCGGCACACCGCCCGGGAAGGAGAACTGGCGGAACAGCCGTTCCATGCCCCGCGCGTCGCGTGACACGTCCGGATAGGTCTCGCTGTAGCTGCCGTCCAGCCATGAGCCCGCCAGCACGGACGGCCCGCCGTGCCCCGGCCCCCACACGCACAGCGCGTCGATCCCGCGCGCCCTGATCACCCGGTTGAGGTGGGTGTACACCAGGTTCAGTCCGGGTGAGGTGCCCCAGTGGCCGAGGAGCCGCGGCTTGATGTGCTCGGGGCGCAGGGGCTCGGTCAGCAGCGGGTTGGCCATCAGGTAGATCTGCCCCGCCGCGAGGTAGTTCGCGGCACGCCAGTGGGCGTCCAGGACGCGCAGCTCGTCGTCGGACAGGGCGGTGTCGTTCTGGTCCCCGACACGGGAGACGGCGGTGACGTTCTGGTCCTCGGTGTGGGCCATCGCGGGGCTCCGGAGGTAGTCGAGTCGGTCATCGGGCGGTGGAGCGGGATGCGTGCGGCTGCCGGGTTCCCCGCTGCGCGGGGGCGTGCGTGGCGAGCCTCGTCGCGGGAGCCCCCGATGTGCGGGGGCGTGCGTGGCGAGCCTCGTCGCGGGACGCGTCGTCCGCCAGGGGCCACAGGGCCCTGGTCGGGGCCGACCGGCCGTGCCACACGCCGGCGCATCCGGCCGCCCCGGTGCGGCCGGCGCGCCCCTGGCCGACGATCGCGGCAGACCCTTGACCTTCCAGTCAGGTCGAAGGTCTACCGTCGGCCATATGACGACGTACCGCATCTCGCAGCTGGCCGACCGCTCCGGCGTCCCGGCGACGACGTTGCGCTTCTACGAGACCGCCGGACTGCTGCCCGCCGGGCGGACGGCGTCCGGGTACCGGGTGTACGACGACAACGCGGTGGAGACCCTGGCGTTCATCTCCTCGGCGAAGCTGCTGGGTCTGGCCCTGGAGGAGATCCGCGAGCTGCTGGATGTGCGGGGCGAGGGCGTGTGCGGCTCGGTGCGGGCGCGGATGCTGCCGCTGATCACGAGCCGGCTCCGCGAGACGGACGGCAGGATCGCCGAGCTGCGCGCCTTCTCCGCCCGTCTGAGCAGCGTCCGCGCGGCGTTGTCCGGGCCCGCGCCCTCCGGAGCGTGCGGACCGGACTGCGGCTGCACCGCGGCAGGCCCGACCGCCGCGGCCGGTCCGGTACCGGTCACGCTCTCACCGTCCCGCGCGGCCGCCTCGCCGGCACCCGCACGGGACGAGGCATGGCGGGACGCTCCCGTCGCCTGCACCCTGGACGGCTCCGAACTGGGCGCACGCGTCGGGCAGTGGCGTGCGCTGGTCGCGCGGGCGGGCCGGCGTGAGGAGGTCGGCGACGGCGTACGGCTGTTCTTCCCGCCGCAGGCGGAGCTGGCCGCGACGATCGCCCGGCTGGCCGCGGCCGAACAGGGCTGCTGCGCGTTCTTCGACTTCACCCTGCACCTGACGCCGACCGCGCTCCAACTGACCGTGCGGGCACCTGAAAGCGCCGCCGGGATGCTGTCCGACCTGCTGGGAGAGGCCGTGTGACCGGGCCCTCGCCTCTCGCCCGTGGGGTGCGCTCGCCGGCGCGGGGGCCGCTCTCGCCGCCTGCGCGGTGTGCTGCGCGGGCCCGCTCCTCGCCGTGCTCGGCGGAGTCGGTGCCGCCGCGGCGGCCGGCGCTCTGTGAGTGCCCGCGCGCGGTGCCGGCCCTCGCCGTCGCGTCCGCCGTCCTCGCCGTACGCCGTCCTCGTCGTACGCCGTCGGCGCCGGGCGGCGTGCCGTACGGCTCCGGACCGCGTCGGCCACTGCGCGCGGCGGGGCTGACTCCGGTGCAGTGGCCGGGGTGGCAGTCGATCGAGCGGGCGGAGGCCGCGCTCGGCGCGTCCCTGGGCAGGA
>NZ_JBEXPR010000040.1:0-63947 GCF_040612135.1 Streptomyces sp. NPDC006458
CTGCGCTCCTACGACCAGGTCATCAAGCTCGAACAGGAACGCCTCGTCTACCAGACCCGGCTGCGCTCCCGCTACGGCCGCGCCTGGCGCCGCAAAGCCCCCGTCGAATCCCTGATGCCCCTGCGCCTGGCCCGCTACGGCGTCCCCCTCGCCGAGACCGCCCCCGCAGGCCTCGCCGCCGCCGGCCTCGACGACCGCACCGTCCAGCACACGGCCGAGCAGATACTGCCGCCCGGCCGCCACGAAGCCCTCCCCGAGGGTGCCACGCCACGGCTCGCACCCACGACGGCCGGCCCCGCGCCCGTGACGGCCGGCCCGGAGCCACAACTCGCGGTCGCCGCGGCCCCGGACGCCTCGCGTCCGCGTACCGCCCTCGCGACGACGGACGACAGCATCGAGCGCTTCGCCGACGCGTACACCGCCTTCCTGGACCAGTTCAAGATCGAACCCACCGCCGCACAGTGGGCGTTCTGGCTCCGCGACACCTACGGCATCTCCACCGCGGCCGGCGCGCCGCTCGCCGACGAGCAGGTGCAGCCGCTGCTCAGGGCCCTCAAGGAACGCTACGCGCCCGCCGACGAGACGCCGCTCGCGACCGCCGAACCCGAGCCCACCGACGAGTGGTTCGACTACTTCCAGGAAGCGTGGCGCGCCTACGCCCGGGAGACGGGAATGTCCCCCGACCCGTACGAGCTCGCCGCGTACGTGTACCGCCGCGACGGCATCACGGGCGTCGGCGGCCACCCCATCACCGGCGACGACATCGCCGACTACTTCGCCGACATCGTGCAACGCGAGCAGGCCGACGGCGCCCGTGCCGACGAAGCCGAGGCGCGCGAGCCCGCCGGCCCGACCGAATCCGCGGCCACCGCCGGAGCCCCCGCCGCCGGGGACGGACCGGACGCCGCGACCCCGGCGGCCGGCGGAGTGGAACTGACCGCCTCCGACCGCTACTACCTGGCCTGGGCCGAGTACCGGGACGAGACCGGAGCCGAGCCCAGCGGCGAGGAACTCTCCGCGCTGCTCGCCACCAAGGGCCTTCTGGGACGGGGCGGCAGGCCCATCGGCACGTCCAACCTGCGCCGCCACTACCTGCGTTGGCGGGTCTACGGCGTATGGGCCGCCGAGCGCACGCGCACCGCCGAGCCCTCGCCCCAGAGCGTGGCCCGGTCCTGCGCGCTGCTCGGCATCACGGCCCAGTACAACCGGCCCGTCACGGACGAGTACATCGCCGAGGAGACCCCCGACTTCGAACGGCGCTGGCAGGCCCTCGCCCAACGCGGCGCGCAGGCACAGTAGTTCGTGGTGCGGGAACTGCCACGACGGCCGGGGTGACCACGCTTGGCGCGGCCGACCCGCCTCGGGCAGGCGAAGGTGCGTCACGTCCCACTCGCGCAGCCGCCGGCGGATGTGGTCGCACACATTCGTCTCGGAGGGATTCCCTTCGCCGGGCGGACCGGTCCGTCCCGGCCGGCCCGTGGCAGCCCACGTCCAGGGCCTGGGCGTCGATACCCGCCCGGACCGTCAGCCCCTGACCCGCGTCGGAGACAGGACGGGCCCGACCGTGCCTCCAGCCCCGCCGCCTCGGTGTCGGGAAACGGTCCACCGGCGCGCGGGACGCCGCCTCACCCCTCACCCGGCGCCGCCGGCGGTCGGCCTCGTCCGTGCTCGCCCGGCGAGTACCCATACGGCGCGCTGCACGCGTGCCGTTCCGCGCCCGGTCCGCGATCCGGCCGTTGGGAAGCCGGGCTTCGGGGGTACCCGGCCCCACGCGGGTGCGGTGAGAGTGCCGTGCCGACGCGCGGAGACCCGCTGCGCCCGCCGCGTGGCTGCGATCACTGTCGGCCGACGGGCGCCGACACCCCCGGGGGCGAGATCGCCCGGTCCCCGCGGAGCCAGGAAGGATCCGGTCCCTGCGGAGCCAAGGAAGACCTGGTCCCCGCGGAGCCAGGAAGGACCTGGTCCCCGCGGAACCAGGGAAGACCTGGTCCCCGCGGAGCCAGGAAAGAGAGGAGAGCCGACCGATCATGCGTATCGCCTTTCTGATGGCGCCCGAGGGCGTCGAACAGATGGAACTGACCGAGCCCTGGCAAGCGGCCGTGGACGCCGGGCACGAACCGGTACTGGTGTCGACCAGGTCGGGCGAGGTCCAGGCCTTCCACCACCTCGACAGGGCGGACACCTTCCCGGTCGACGAGGTCGTCGGCCAGACCTCCGCCGACTCCTTCGGCGGACTGGTGCTGCCGGGCGGCGTCGCCAACCCGGACTTCCTGCGGATGGACGACAAGGCCGTCGCGTTCGTCAGCTCCTTCTTCGAGCAGGGCCGTCCGGTCGCCGCGATCTGCCACGCACCGTGGACGCTGGTCGAGGCCGATGTGGTGCGGGGCCGGGTGCTGACCTCGTGGCCCAGCCTGCGGACCGACGTGCGCAACGCGGGCGGCACCTGGGTCGACGAACAGGTGAAGATCTGTGACCACGGCCCGAACAAGCTCGTCACCAGCCGCAAGCCGGACGACCTGAAGGCATTCTGCGCGGCCTACCTGGACGTGTTCACCGAGGAGGAGGCGCGTCGATGAGCAACATCAGCGCCGAGCGGCCGAACGAGTGAGTGGCGGAACACCGCCCTGTGATCCGGTCGCGCGGATGCCTGCCGGGGACGATGCCTCGTGTGCGCTTGGGCCGATCGGCTCAGGCGCGGCGCGCCTCGGCCGGGTGGGGGGCGGCCCGTGGAGGATCGGTGGGGCGGCGGCCGGGAAATGGGCCGCCCGGCATCACTCCACCGCGTGAAGAGGTCCGGTCATGAAACCGTTCGACGCCCCGCCCTGCCCGGACTTCGGGTCCGGTGAAACCCTCGACGCCACGTCGGCGGCGTCATGACGACCGCACCGCACGGGGACGCGCCGGACGGCGGCCGCTACGGCGAGGCCGTCTTCCGTCCCGAACAGGCGGGCGAGGACGAGCGCGTCGACTTCGGAGCCCTCGCCTACGACGACATCACCATGGCGCGGCTGCGGGAGCTCGGGGTCGGCCCGGGATGGCGCTGCCTCGATGTGGGAGCGGGCACGGGCACGGTCTCCCGGCGGCTGCTGGAGGAGGCCGGGGTGGAGAGCGTGCTCGCCGTGGACCGCGACGTACGATTCCTCACCGAGCGGCCCACACCCGGGCTCGATGTGCTGGAGGGGGACATCACCGCCCCCGGCCTCGTCGTCTCCGGGCACTTCCGGCTCGTCCACGCCCGTTTCGTACTGATGCACCTGCCCGAGCGCGAACGCCTCATCAGCGCGCTGGCGGACCTGGTCGAGCCCGGCGGTGTGCTGGTGCTCAGCGACGCGGTCGACCTGACGAGCGACCGTACGCCGACCACGCCGTACACCGAGGTGATGCGGGCGATGTGGCGGGGCCTGGCGGACTCCATCGGCACCGACGTCTCCTGGGTGCCCGCCTACCCGGACCTGCTGCGCGAGGCCGGGCTGCGGCCCGTCGCCGCGGAGATCCATGTGCCGCCGCTGGTGCCGGGCAGTCCCATCAGCCGCTTCTGGGCGGACACCTGGGAGCGCGGCAGGGGGGCGATGCTCGCCACCGGCCTGGTCGACGACGCGGCGATCGACGCGGGGATCCTCTACCTGGGCTCCGTGGAATGCGCCGCGCTGTCGGCCGGGATGCTCACGGTCTGGGGCCGGAAACCGGCGGGGGACCAGGGCTGAGCCCCACGGCGGACGGGTAGGTGGCCGGCCCCTTCGGAACCGGATCCGTGCGTCAGACCTCCCACGCGTCCGGGCCGCCGCCGCGCCATTCGATGAGCTCGGACCGTACGACGTCCATCTCGTCCCAGTCCTGCAGCCCGGCCTCCTGGAGAAAGGCGGCGACGTCCAGGACGCCGTATGCGATGCCGACGAATCGACCGCCTATTCGGACGCGTCGGCCCCCGTCCGCGGAGGGCGGGTACACGGTGACGGGATGTTCGGTAGCCATGGGGCCAGCCTGCGACGGGGGCCGGTGGGGCGCACGGTGTGGGCGCCAGGTCCCGGGGGCCGGGAGCGCGTGGCCGGACGGCCGCCCCGCCTGTCCGGCCCTCACCGACCGGTCCTCACCCGCGCGGGCCTGACGGGTGATGTTTCGCGCGGGTCGGCCGTCCGCGGGCCGCCGGGCAGCCGCGCCCGGCCAATACTCCGGCCATGAGACCAGCCCGTTCCACGTCACGGCCGCGCCTCGCCGCGGTCACCGCACTCACCGCGTTCATCGCCGTCGGCACCCCGGCCGCGGCCGTCGGCACCCCGGCCGCGGCCGTCGGCACCCCGGCCGCGGCCGTCGGCAGCACGGCGGGCCCGGGCGGCGCCCACCACCGGCCCTGCGTCAGCTCCCGGTACGTACCCGAGGGCGGCCCGGCCGCCGACATCCTGCGTCTCGCCGAGCAGGCCAAGGCGGAGATGGACCTCAAGTCCGTGATCCTGAGGGTCACCGTCGACGGCCGTGACGTCCTCACCACCGCGCTCGGCGAGTCGATGACGGGAGTGCCGGCCGATCCCGCGATGCACTTCCGGAACGGCAACATCGCGATCAGCTACCTGGGCACGGCACTCCTGCGACTGGTCGACCAGGGCAAGGCCGGCCTCGACGACCCCGTCTCGAGCTGGCTGCCCGACCTCCCGGACGCGGAACGCATCACCCTGCGCATGCTGGCCTCCTCCACCACCGGCCTGCACGACTACGTCAAATCGCCCGGCTTCCAGCGGGCCGTCGTCGAGAACCCGTTCCGGCAGTGGACGCCCCAGGAGCTCGTCGCCATCTCGACCAGCCGGCAGCCGTGGTACGACCCCGGCACCAACTGGAACTACTCGCACGCCAACTTCGTCCTCCTCGGCGCCGCCCTGGAGAAGATCACCGGCACCCGCCTGGACATCCTGCTCAGGCGCCAGATCATGGGCCCGCTCGGCCTGCGGGAGACCCGCAACAGCTTCACCCCCGACATTCCGACGCCCGTCCTGCACGCTTTCACCGCCGACCGCGGGACGTACGAGGAGTCCACCTTCTGGAACCCCTCGTGGACCACCGCGCCCGGTGCCGTGCAGACCACCGACATCTGCGACCTGGCCCGCTCGGCCTCGGCCATCGGCTCGGGCGAACTCCTCTCCCGGTCCTCCTACCGTGAGCTGCTGAACCCGGGCACGGTGGGCCTCGGCCACCCCACCGACAAGTGCCCGGCGACGGCCTGCGTCGCGCAGACCGAAGCCACCCACTACGGCATGGGCGTGGTCGTCCTGGACGACTGGATCGCCCAGCACCCGCTCTTCTTCGGCTACTCCGCCTCGATGGACTACCTCCCGTCCGAGCGCCTCGCCATCGCGGTCTCGACGACGCAGGGCCCGAACGCCGCGGACGGCCATTCCGCGCACACCATCGCCCAGCGCATCGCCGCGGCCCTCGCCCCGGACCACCCGATCCCCGACTTCGGCTGACACCAGGACACCAGGGCATCACCGCCGGCCAGGTCCCCGCGCCCCTGGGGCGGCACCCCCGCCGCTTCTCGGGGGCGCGGGAAACCGCGCGACCAGCTCCCGCCGGCCCGCAGCCGGGAACATCACCCCTGCAGCCCCTACGACACCGGCTGCTCCGCCTCCCCGAAGCGCGCCAGCGCCAACGCCCCAGTCAGGGACAGGGCGAAACCGGCCACCGCGACGGGCGCGAGGCCATGGCGGGTGGTGTCGCCCAGCCAGATGACACCGAAGATCGCGGGACCGACGGTCTCACCGATGACCATCGCCGCGGTGGCGGCGGTCACCGCGCCCACCTGGAGCGCTTCGATCAGCAGCAGATAGCCGGTGATGCCGGAGCAGACCACGGCGTACGCGGCCGGATCGGTGAAGACGCCCGGCACGGCCATGCCCGGCAGCAGCCGCGCGGCGATGGCGACCAGTCCGAAACTGAGTCCCGCCAAACCGCCCAGTACGGCGGCACGATGGCGTTCGCCGCCGAAGCGGGCGCTGATCAGCCGGCCCAGGACCGCCAGCGCGACCGAGCCCGCCAGCACGGCGAGGCGCAGGGTGCCGTCGCCGTCCCCGCCCCTCTCCCGGCCTGCCGCCACCGCCATCAGCGCGAGCCCGCAGCACACCGCGGCCACCGCCACCCACTCCGCCCGCCGCAGCCTCACGTGCAGCATGGCGGCCGCGACCACCGCCGTCACGGCCAGGGACCCGGCGACCGCCGCCTCGACCAGAAAGAGCGGAACCGAGTGCAGCGAGAGCAACTCGGCCGCGAAGCCCAGGGTGTCGAGAACGATCCCGACGAGGAACGGCCACTGCCATGTGGCCCGCACCGCCGCTCCCGGGCCGCGGGCGGCCACGGCTCGGGCGCCGAGGGCCTGGAAGACGGTCGCCGTTCCCATCAGGACGCAGGCGCAGAGTGCGAGGAGCAGGCCGAGTGCCATGACCGCACGCTAAACCGCCCGAGGGCCGGACGGCGGGAAGGCGGACCTCGCCGCGCCTTCCCGCCCAGGTCCCGTCCGACCCGTTCCCGCCCGCCCCGGGCGGCGACGGGCAGGGCCGGACAGGGGCCCTACCCCTCCCACGGCCAGCCCGCGTCCCGCCCCCGCGACAGCAGGTCGACCAGGGTGAACAACTGGTCGGAGAAGCCTCCGACCTCGTAGCGGTTCGGCTTGCCCGTGTCGATCGAGGCCGGGCCGTAGCCGGTCGTGTCGAGGCCGAACAGCGGGACGCCGGCGGGGACCGCCTCCGACACCGACAGACCCCGCACCCCGTAGCCCGGGTAGGCGAAGGCCTGCATGTCGGAGACGATCACCACGCGGTCGTGTCGGTCGTACGTACCCTTCAGCGCGGCCACCGTCTCCGTGCCGTGGCCGACCTCGCCGATCCGCGCGCAGAACTCGTCCGTCTGCCGCAGGACCGAGCCGCCGCGGGCGAGCGCGTGGCGGAAGGTGCCGTCCGCGAAGCCCACCAGGTCGACCTCGCAGCCACGCGCGGCCAGGGCCACCGCGAACAGGGCCCCGACATCGACGTGCCGGATCTGGCTGCGTGCCGACACCGGGCCGCGCATGGACGCCGAGGTGTCGACCAGGACGAGGGTGCGGCCGGGCAGCGCCGGGATGTTCGCCGTGGACGCGGCCAGCGCCCGCTCCAGGGCGTGGCCCCAGCGCAGCGACGGCGCCGCCCGGTAGGCGGACAGCAACCGGTACGGGAACTGCCGCGACCGGCGTACCTCCACCGGGTCGGCCAGCCGCGCAGCGACCTGGGCGGCCACGGCGTCCGAGACACCCGCCTCGTCGAAGTTCCGCAGGTTCCGGGTGAGGGCCATCAGGCCCATCGACGGGATGACGGCCTCCCACGAGGCGGCGTCCATCGGGCCCTGGAGCCATCCGGCCAGCGCCTCCCACGTCATACCGGCCGCCTTCAGCCGCTCCGCGCCGTCGGGCCCGGTGACGACCGCGCGCCGCTCGGCGGCGGGCAGCGCCATCAGCTCCCGATGCGCGGTCAGCGTCCGGTCGGAGGCGGGCGCGACCGCGGTGTCGGGGTGGTGGCGGCGGTCGAGGGCGTACCGGAACAGCTCGCCCTGCCACGGCTTCTCGGGGTCGGGCGCGGCGTGCACGAGGTTGAGGACATCGCCGAAGCGGTATCCCTTGGAGGCGGTGTCGTACTTCAGCAGCGCCTTGCCGTTGTACATGCGCCGCACGGCGTCGGCGAGGCCGCGCTTGACCGGCTTGGGCAGTCGGCGCCCGTACGACTGCGCCCAGTACCCGAGCAACTCGCCCGGCTCGTCGGGCCGCTGGAGCACCGAGGCCACGACCTGGCGCGAGTGACCGTCAAGTCCCGCGTCGATACGGGCCTTCACGAACTCGGCCGCACCGGCCACCGCCGCACTGCGCATGTTGGCCGAGCCGCGCAGCCAGCCCAGCAGACCCGCCGTCCACTCCGGGTCCTCCACGGCAAGCTGCCGTACGAGCTGACGGAAACGGTCGTCCCGGGCGCCTGCCTTCTCGTAGAAGGTGTCCTGGCCGACCATGTTGACGACGGCGAGCAGGAAAAGGTCGCTCCGCGCGTCGCGCGCGAAGGCGGCCCCGCCCTCGTAGGTGGCGGTGCGCTCGCCGGTAGTGGTGACCGGACCCTGGGCGGCCGGGCGGGACGCGCGGCGGTTGAAACGGGACATGAAAAGGAAGACCCCCCACAAAGGAGGGAGACGACGACGCGAGGGCGCCCGAGTTCCGAACGGCGGCGGTCACACAAGTGTCCTGGGCCGCTGGACGACACCATCACCAGGATGGCGGCGGGATTCGAACCCGCGTCACTCTCTTGGCAGGAGAAGTATCCGCTGCCTGCGCACCGGGCGCCCCGGCGTCGTGCCTCCCGAGATCAGAATGGGCAGCGGTGTGCTTTCGAAGAGGAAGTAGCCGCGGCCCGCGCACCGGGAGGTGCTGTGAAGTTGTGAGCTCAGAGATCAAATCGGCGACGGCACACAGCGCTCTGCCAACTGAGCTACACCGGCCGAAACCGGTGGCAGGACTCGAACCTGCGACCACTCGATCCGAATTCGAAGTACCCGTTGCCTGCGCACCTGAGCTGTTTCAAACCGTAGGACACAAGCGGGCGGACGCCCCACTGAATTAATGCCGTCACCGCGCTCGGTCGGGCCGATACCTCCGGTCGCGTGCGGAATTGGCGATCTGAACCTCAGGCCGGGCAGCCGTTGTCCGCCACGACGTAGTAGCCGGGCGCGGTCTGCTTCAGGGTGTGCGTGGTGAACGTGTTCCACAGTCCCATCGCCTGGCCGGAGCCCTGGGCGTAGGTGTAGCCGCCGCTCTGGTAGGCCCGTCCGGCGACCGTGTGGTCGTAGGCAACACCGGCCTCGCCTTCCACCGGGACGGCGAGGCTGCCGGGCGACGCCATCGCGGAATGGAACGACCGTCTCACCCAGCTCACCCGCGCCGCCCGCGTCACGGTCGCCCGGCGCTACCACCGCCCGCCGTCGCGCACTCTGGTGACGGGCATGTCCAACGGCGGATACCTGGTGCGCTGGCAGTTGGAGAACCACCCCGAGCTCTACGACGGGGGAGTCGACTGGGAGGGCACCCTCTGGCGCGCCGACGGGCCCACCCTCCTGAACTTCCTGCCTCCCGCACTGCGCGCCTACCCCAGCTACGCCGCCGGCGGCGAGGACGCCGGCCAGGCGCGGGACGCCCTGCACGCCGCGGGCTTCCCGGCCGGGTCGGAGTTCCTGTGGCCGTTCCACCACAAGGTCTACTGGGACCTGACCCAGCGCATCTACCGTGAGGAGATCGACCCCGGCTTTGACGGGACGACCGAGGCGGGCACCCCGTACTGCACGAGCGGGACCCCGGCCTGTGACGCCGACTACGACTACGCGGCCCGTCCTGCCGAGGTCCGGCAGGCCGTCCGGAAGATCGCCCTGACCGGACGGATCGGCAAGCCGCTGATCACCGTGCACGGCACCCTGGACGTCCTGCTCCCGATCAGCCAGGACTCCGACGTCTACGCCCGTATGGTGCGCGAGTCGGGCCGCGGTCCGCTGCACCGCTACTACCGGATCGAGGGCGGCACTCACACGGACGCCCTGGTCGACATGTTCCCGGACCGGCTCCGCCCCCTCACACCGTGCCACCGTACGGCGTTCACCGCACTGGAGGACTGGCTCACCGAGGGCCGTCGGCCGCCCAAGTCCGCGACGATCGACCTGCCCGCGGGAGCGGACGCGGCGGCGCTGCGGACGACCCACGCTACAACTCCCGCTCGCAATCCACTTCTTGACGAAGAGTCAAGCAGGCCCGCGCCCGCCCGCCCGCGCCCGCCCGTGAGCGGCGGGCGCGGGGGGGCGTGAGATCGCCTCACGATCTCTCCGATCGTTCGGTATCAAAACCGTCGCTTTGTGCCACGGTCCTCCGGCTCTTTGGCCACAATGTGCCCATGGAGGGGGACTTGGACATTCGGATCGGCTTCGACGGCGACAGCGACGGCGACGACGACTCGGCGCTCGCGGCCCTGTACCGCTGGCTCGCCCGTGACGACGACCTGACGGGCGAGGTGGAGATCTCCCTCGTCGCCGCGGACACGGAACCCGAGTGGCAGGGAAGCGTGTTCGAGGTCGTCAACGCCGTAGTCACCAACGCGCTGTCCCTGACGAGTCTGATCGTGGCGATCAGGAACAGCCCGCCCGCCCGGCGGGCGGAGGACGAAGGCGGCACGCTGAGGATCGAGGCGCGCGGAGTGGTGGTGACCGTCCCGCCCGGCTCGGAACTCTCCGCCGAGGAGATCGTCGCACTCCTGCGCGGCGGCGACGGCACGGCGGGACAGCCGGAAGAGCCGTGACCGACGAAGGACCGCTCCTGTCGGACCCCGGCCGCTCCAGAGTGCTCCTCGTGGGCACCTCCCGGCACACCACATCGCTCGGCAACCTGCCCGCGGTCGAGAAACAACCTGGAGGGACTGAAGAAGGCGTTCACCCACGGTCCGTGGCGACTGCCGCAGGCACACTGCACCGTCCTGCTCAACCCGCCCAGCGACGATGTCGTCCTCGACGAGCTGAAGCGCGCGGCCACGGCCCCGGACACGGTCGTCTTCTACTACGCCGGGCACGGCCTGATCGACGGCAAGGCGGACGACCAACTGCTCCTCGCCCTGCCGAGGTCGGCCAAGAAGGACCCGGATCCGCACCACTGCCTTCCGTACGCGTCGGTGAAACGCACCCTGACGGGCGTGAAGGCCCGACGCAAGGTGGTGATCCTCGACTGCTGCTTCGCCGGGCGCGCGGAAGGGCTGGGCGGCTCCGAGTCGTTGGGCGGTCTGGCCGCCTTCGCAGGCAGCTATGTGCTCGGTGCGGCGGGCCCGACCACCATGGCGCTCGCCCCCCGAGGGCACACGTACACCGGCTTCACCGGCCTTCTGCTGAGACTGCACGAGAGCGGCATCTCCGGCGAGGGCCCCGTGCTCAGCATGAACACGGTCTTCGAGTGGCTGGCGGCCGAGACCGAGGGAACGCCGCTGCCGTCGCCCTGGCAGTCGAACAACAAGCTGGGCGGGAGGATCTCGTTCGTCGTCAACCGGGCGCACGGCCTTGCCGACGCACTCCCGTCCTCCCTCGTGGCCCCCAAGCCGCCGCTCAGCCCCACCAGGCGGCGCCTGCTGGTCGGCACGGGTCTGGTCGCGGCGGGCAGCACCGCAGGGTTCCTGCTGAAGGGCCTGGGCGTACCGGGAGGCGGCGGCTCCGCCGACCCGGAGCCGGGCGACAGACGATGGCGCCGCCCTTCTCGGCGGCCGCCGTTCCGGCCATGGGGGACGGGGTCGTCTTCGTCGCCCTCCAGGACGGACGGGTCCTGGGGCTGCGCCCCGACGACGGTTCGGTGCGGTGGACGACGGATCTGCGCGGCAGCCTCACCCGGGCAACTGTCGTGAAAGGACACGCGCTTGTCTCCCTGAGCCGTGGCCAGGACGAGGGTGTGCTCGTCGCCGTCGACGGCCGTGGAGTCACCCGCTGGACGCTGGAGACGAACGGCTGGCCCTGGTTCCAGACGGCGGGTCCCCACGACATGATCTACGCCGTGACGAGCAGCGGCTGGCTCTACCGGACCGAACTCGCCACCGGGCGGCGGAACTTCGCCCAGAAGATCGCCGGCCTGCTGCACGAGGTCGTCGCGGCGAACAACCTGCTCTACCTCTCCACCCAGCAGGACGGCCTGATCGCCCTGGACCCCGCCAAGGGGACACCGCAGTGGACCCACCGGACCAAGGGCTTCGTCTCCGGTGCCGCCGCCGACTCCGACCAGGTGTACTTCACCGTCGGACACGGCACCGACGAGTCCTCGTACGGCGGTCAGCTCGTCGCCCTCACGGCGTGGACGGGCGAGAAACGCTGGACCGTCACCTTCGACAGCCTGGTGCAGGTCGGGCCGACCCTGGCCGGGGGACAACTGCTCGTCACGGACAACCGGGGCACCCTGCACGCGTTCGGCGCGGCCGACGGCGAGCGGATCTGGCAGCAGGACGTGTCCGCGGACGTCTCCAGCCGGGTCGCGCACGACGGGGAGACCGTGTACGCGGGCACCAGCCGCGGCGTCACCGCCCTGAACCTGCGCACCGGCGACATCGCCTGGTCGGAGCAGGTGCTCGTCACCCCGCCGTCCAGCAGCTACGGCAGCACTCAGCCGGTCATCGACTCCGACACGGTCTACCTCGCCTACGGGGACCGTACGGTCGACAGCACGGACTGCGTGTTGTTCGCGTTCAGCCGGTGACGGGGCTCGCGGGGGAGGCGAGGACACCGGGGCCGGGATGTCGGTGCCGGCTTCCGGCCACCGCGCCTGCCCCGCTGACGTCGGAGCCGCTCAGTTCTCCAGGAGCCGCCGGGCGTGCTCGGCCTCCTCGTCCCGGACGAGGCCCGGCCGCGCGCCGCGGAACTCCCAGCGCGTGGTCACACCGTCCGGGCCGTCGAGGCGGGCCCGGGACAGCGCCTCCTCGATCCGGCGGCGGACCTCGGCCTCGGCCGCGGGGTCGGCGGCGAAGAGTATCCGTAGCCGGACCTCGTCGCCGTCGCGCTCCGCGGTGGTGTGATGGGGCGCGAGGGGGCACGGCGGCTCGTGCTCCCAGTGCCCGCACAGGGCGACGGTGACAGCGGCTCCCGGGGCGCGTACATCATCGTCCTCCGCCATGAGGACGACCGCGTCGTGGACGAATGCCTGGCGCACCCGGTCAGTATCTCCCGAGCCGGCGACCCCACCACCAGTCCGGTGCCCAGGACCGCGATTTCACCTCCTGATCGTCGCCGCCGGGTGCGGCCGGCGCCTCCAGGAGCAGCACCTCCATGAAGACCCGGGCGCCGCCGTCGCGCCGGTTCGGCACGACGGAGACGTTGCCGACGACGACCTCCCCGGACGCCTCCAGGGCGCGCTGCACGGCGTCGGCGGTGCGCTTCGCCTTGCCCGGTGCTTTGCCTGAGCCTTGCATGACAAAGTGGACAGTGCTTTGTTGCAGGTCCGGGGCTTAAGCCTTGTATTTTCATTCGGATCACTCCACGGGCATGCGATAGGTTGCCCGCCATGACTGATCTTGGACCCGTCGCTTGGCCACCTGCCTCGATCAGGACCGAGAGGCTCGTGATCCGTGAGCCAGAGGTATGCGACCGTGCGGCGTTCATCGAACTGCTGGCGTCACCAGAGGTGCACACCTACCTAGGCGGGCCTCGCCCGCGTGACGAGCTTGAGCGCGAGATGCCCGAGGTGCCCGAGCGGTGGCCCGGGAGTTTCGTCGTTGATCTCGATGGGGCGATGATCGGCCAGATCCTGCTCAGGAGAGCACCGAAGCATGGTCGCCCGGCTGCTGCAGGGAAGGTCGATCTCGGCTACCTGTTCCTGCAGCGAGCGTGGGGATTCGGGTACGCCGCCGAGGCCTGCGCGGCGGCACTCGACTGGTTCGACGGCGTCCTTCCCGGCGAGCCGGTCGTGCTCCACACCCAGACCGCCAACGTCGCTTCGATGCGCCTCGCGGCAAAGCTGGGGTTCACCGAGGTAGAGCGGTTCCATGCCTGGGACGCCGAGCAGTGGCTCGGCCTGCGGTCCCCGGTCACGCCGTCCGGTTGAGCTGACGAGCGTGCTCGTCCAGGCGGAAATTGAATGAATGTGAGCTGGTGAAGGAACCAGAGCAAGAACGGCGAACGTCTCCTCAAACGATCAAGCTTGAGGAGACTGCGCAGTGCGGATCTACATCAGTGTGGACATGGAAGGCATCACCGGGCTGGTAGATGCCGACGATGTCCAGCCTGGCGGCCGGGACTATGAGCGTGGACGGCTGATGATGGCGGAGGACGCCAACGCTGCGATCCGCGGTGCTCTCGCAGCCGGTGCCACCGGCATCACCGTCAACGACGCGCACGGCCCGATGCGCAACCTCCTACCCGAGTCGCTGCATCCAGCGGCGCGCCTCATTCGCGGCAAGCCCAAGCAGATGGGCATGCTCGAAGGACTCGCTCCCAAGTACGACGCTGCGGTCTTCGTCGGCTACCACTCACGGGCCGGTGCGCTCGGCGTGCTGAGCCACAGCTTCATGGGGCACGAGATCGAAGACATGTGGCTGGACGGCCGGCCTGTGGGTGAGATCGGTCTGGCCCATGCCACCGCGGCTGCCATCGGTGTGCCGGTGACGGTCCTCACCGGTGACGACTGCGCCTGCGCGGAGATGACGGAATGGGACGCCTCGGTGACGACCGTGGCCGTGAAGTATGCGCGGGACCGGTTCACGGCAGATCTACGCCCGGCGGAAGAAGCACGTGCGGCCATCGAAAAGGCGGTCGCCGAGAGTCTCTCCGTACCGCCGAAGGCTCCAGCCGTCGCGGCGGCCCAGGCCACCCTCACGGTCCGGTGGCAGTCGGCTTCGGTGGCCTCGACGCTCCTGGGAATTCCAGGCGTCACCTCGGCAGACAGTCGGACCGTTCAGGCGCAGGGCACTCTGCCCAGCCTCTACCGACTGTTCGGCGTGTGGATGCGAGTGGCTGCGTCCCTGACCAACCAGCCCCCTTATTGCTGACCGCCGCGAGGCGACGGCTGGCCGGAGATCCGGCCTGCGCCCTACGGTGGCTGCATGGCCAGCAACGGGATGCCCCGGCTGCGACTGTTCACCGTCACGGACGGCGACAGGGGGCCGCGGTTGTGCCGGGGGTGCGGTGGTCCGCTGATGCCGTCGGCGATGCCGGCGGCGGTGTTCTGTTCTTCGGTGTGCCGGTCGCGGCACTGGCGGCGGATGCGGCGGGCAAAGGCGAGGACCGAGGCGGTGGCGGCGGGCTGGACATCCAGGTGCCCGGAGTGCGGGGCGTCCTGGACCGTTGGCGTCGAACGTGCCTCCTCGGCAACGTACTGTTCTCCCGCCTGTCGCAAACGGGCCTGGCATAGACGGTGCACGCTGCAGAGCAGGACGTGAGACCGCGCCAGGCCGGGGCCACAGGTCGGCTTCTCGCGCCGGGAGCCGCGCGCCCTTCCTGATGGCTGGAGGTCGTCAGATGGTGCGAAGTGATGGGCTTTGAGGGCGAGTTGGCGGCATGGACTGGTGTCGCGCCCGAGCCCGTGGGGGGTGGTGTCCGGATGCCCGAGATGATCGGCAGCGTGAGCCGGGATCGCTACGACGAACTGGTCAAGCTGGGGCGCGACTGGGTGGCCACGATGAGCAGTGCCCAGTGGCGTCTCGGGGATGCAGCCATGGAGATCGAGCCGATGCGACCGCACGGGGACGCCAACCCCGCCGGGAGGGACGACCTGTTCACCGTCAGCGAGGCGCTACGCATGTTCGCCGAGGACGTCGGACTGGCCTATATGACGGTCCGCAGCTACCGGTGGGTGTCCTCACGCTGGCCGACGGAACGCCGGCGGGGCGGACGTCTCCCACACCATCCACAAGATCCTCGCCAGCATCCCGGACGAATCAGAGCGGTTCGAGGCGGTCGACAACCCCCCGCCCCACCCGCGTGGCGGTCCGCCCCGCTGGACGCACGACAGCGCGAAACGGGTGGTGGGCTGGAAGGTCGACACCCCTGAGAGCGTCCAGGAGAAGGTCGAGGCGCTCCATGATCTGGCCACCGACGACGCGGTCGCCGCGGTGGTGACCACCGACTTCCTGCGCCGTCCCGCGATCGCCTCGAAGGCAATGGCTGATGACACTGCTCGGCACGCCGTCAACGAAGCACAGTTCGACCGGTTCCGCCAGCAGGCCCAGTTCGCGCACCAGGAAGCCGCCCCGCAGTTGCGGCGTATGGAACACAGCGCGCAGTTCATGGACCTGGTCGCGGCCTGCGCGCAGTTCGTGGCCACGGCCGGCAGGATCGTGCCGAACTTGAAAGGCGAGCAGTACGACGATGCCGAACGCGACACGATCGACCGGGGTCTGGCGAGGGTGCGGGCCGCGGCCGACTGGATCGCAAAAGCCGTCACCCGCGGCGAGGTCGACCTGGACGAGCAGCTCACCAGGCTGCTGAAGGGCTCGGGTAAGTAGGGGATGGGGCGGGGCGTCCCCGCTCACGTCCACGCCGAAGCGATCCTGAGTGCCCTGCTCGAGGCCCGCCCGGCCAGCCTGACCATCGTCCAGCTGACGGCCGCTACCGAACGAACCCGCGCCCAGGTCCGCGCGAGCTCCTGCTGCGTCTTGAGCCGCTTGGCGAGCGCGCGCAGCTTGCCGAGGTTCACACCGTGGTCGTCGCCGTGTCGCTCGTTCACCGCGCGAGCCTTCGGATCCTCCAGCCCGGCCAGCTCGGCCATCACCTCGGCCAACGTCGGTACGGCCACCTCTGCCTCCTGTCCTTCACACGCGGGTGCAGGCTAACCGGGACCGTCGGGGAAGCCGGGGAGCCGGGTCGAGCGCATCAGCGGACTTCCTCGCCGGGCGCGGTGATGCGGTGACCCGGGCGCGGTGATGCGGTGACCCGGGGGGCGATGATGCGGTGACCCGGGGGGCGATGATGCGGTGACCCGAGTGTGCTGGTGCGGTGAGGGGAGCCGGGCGCGACCTCACGCCCTGCCGTCGGTCGTCGGCCCGGGTCGCCGAGCAGTGTGTGACCGGCGCCACATCGAGGGCTGTCACGGATCGGCACCGTGCTTTGTCCCATGGGTGACCTCGCATCCACGCCGCCCTCTGGAGCCCACGATGAACGCCCCCGCACACCACGAGATCGTCGTCCTCGGCGCCGGCTACACCGGCCTGATGGCCACCGCCCGGCTGGCCCACCGCACCCGCAGGCAGAAGGTGCGGATCACGCTGGTCAACCCGTCGGAGCGGTTCACCGAACGGCTGCGCATACACCAGATCGCCGCAGGCCGGAAGCTGGCCGATCACCGGATTCCCGAGGTTCTCGCCGGTACCGGCGTGGAGTTCCGCCGCGCGGCGGCCGCGTCGATCGACCCCGAGGACCGGCGGGTGACGCTGGACGACGGCGCGGTGCTGCACTACGACACGCTGGTCTACGCACTCGGCAGCACCACCGAAGCGACCCGCGTGCCGGGCGTCGCCGAGCACGCCTGGACGCTGGACGACCCACGGGCCGCGCACCGTTTCGCGCGGCGTCTGACCGAGTCGGCCGCCGCCGGAGGCGCGGTCACCGTGGCCGGCGGCGGGCTCACCGGCATCGAGGCGGCCACCGAGATCGCCGAGAGCCACCCGGGGGTGACGGTCACCTTGATCAGTTCCTCCGAACCCGGCGCCATGATGGGGGCGCGGGCCAGGGCGCACTTGACGCGTGCGCTGGACCGGCTCGGCGTCGTCCGCAAGGCGGGCGTGCGGGTGACGAAGGTGCTGCCCGACGCCGTCCGGCTCAGCAGCGGTGAACACATGCGGTCCGACCTCACCCTGTGGACCGCCGGGGTGCGCGTGTCCCCGCTGGCCGCCGAGTCCGGCATCGCCACCGACACACACGGACTGATCGTCACCGACCCGACGCTGCGCTCGGTCTCCCACCCGGAGATCTACGCGATCGGCGACGCGGCCGCGGTGCGGCAGGCTTGGGGCCGGATCCACGGCACCTGTCAGAGCGGCCTGCCCACCGCCGCCTACGCCGCGGACGCCATCACCCGCCGACTGCTCGGCAGGACGGTGAAGCCGTTCCGGTTCGGCTACTTCCACCAGCCGGTCAGCCTCGGCCGCAAGGACGCGGTCATCCAGTTCACCCACGCCGACGACACCCCGAAGCGCTGGTACCTGAAGGGGCGCGCGGCGGTCATGTACAAGGAGAGCGTGAGCGGCAGCCCGGTGCCGTTCATGAAGCTGAGCCGCAGGATGAACGTGGTGGTGACGCTGTCGAAGGGCGGCCGGGCCACGCGCACCACCGGCTGAGCCCCCGGGGACCCCACACGCCCCTTGCCTCGCCCGCCCGCCCCTGAGAACGATCTGGATCATGGACAACGAACCCCGCGCGAACGAGAGCGCCCCGCGGCCGGGCGACCGTGACACCGCCCGGCCGACCGCCCCCGCGGCCGACCCCTTCATCGAACACCGCCGCCTGCTGTTCGGCACCGCCTACCAGATGCTGGGCACCGTCACCGACGCCGAGGACGTGCTGCAGGACGCCTGGCTGAAGTGGCACGCCGTCGACCGGGACACCGTCCGGCACCCCCGGTCCTACCTGGTACGCACTGTCACCAACCTGTCGCTGAACCGGCTCACCTCCGCCCGGGCGACCCGCGAGACCTACGTCGGCCCCTGGCTCCCCGAACCCCTGCTCACCGCCCCCAACGCCGCCCAGGAGGCCGAGATGGCCGACACCGTCTCGACCGCCATGCTGGTCGTGCTGGAGACCCTGAGCCCGGCCGAACGCGCGGTCTTCGTCCTGCGCGAGGTGTTCGGCTACGCGTACGCCGAGATCGCCGGCTTCATCGACCGCCCCGAGGCGACGGTACGTCAGATCGCGCACCGCGCCCGTAACCACGTCCAGTCCCGCCGCCCCCACGGCGACACCGACGCGGCCGTACGCGAGCGGGTCACGGAGAAGTTCCTCGCCGCGGCGGACGGCGGAGACCTCAACGCCCTGATGGAACTCCTGGCCCCCGACGTCACGTTGTGGAACGACGGCGGCGGCAAGGTCACCGCCGCCCGCCGCCCCCTGCACGGCCCCGACCACGTGGCGCGCTGGCTGCTCGGCGCGATGGCCAAGCCCAGCTCCGCCGGGGCCCGGACGACACCGGCGGCACTCAACGGCGAACTCGGCCTGTTGGTCGCCCTCGGCGGCATCCCGATCGGCGCCCTGACCTACGACATCGTCGACGGCCGTGTGCGGCACATCCGCTTCCAGGTCAACCCGGACAAACTCACGGGCCTGCGGCACGCCGCCGGAGGGGAGACCGAGTGACGGAGTCCGGCCGCCCCCGGGCTCAGTGGGTCCCGTCGCGTCCCTCCACGCGCCGCGGAATGTCAGCCGAGCGCGGCACAGGTTCGGCCCGCGCGCCGACCGGAATCCGCCTTCCCCGCGGCCGGGTCCGTGAGGGATCATGCGGCGATGCGCCCGGACGACTGCCACCTGACCGAAGACCTCGACGACTTCCTCGCCGGAGCCGGAGCCTTCCTGCGCTCACGCCCCGCCCTGCACACCACGCAGCTGACGACGACCGAGAAGATGCGCACGGAGGGGACGCGGGCGTACGGTCCCGGACCCGTCCTGTTCGGCCGGCTGGAGCGGGCGGGAGAGGTCAACGCCGCCTTCTACCGCCTCCCGGGCCGCGGACTGAGCGTCACCGCGCTCACGCCCGAGCAGGCGGACACCCTCGCCGCCCGTCTGCTGGCTCTCGGGCACACCGTTCCCTACGTCAGCGCGGACCACGACACCGCCGTCGCCTTCGCCGAGGCCTGGCAGCGGCACACCGGCGTGACGACCAGCCTCCGCGTCCGGCTGTGTCTGCACCGCCTCGGCACGCTCACCCCGCAGGAGCCGTTCCCCGAGGGACAGGGCCGACGCCTGGGCGATCAGGACCACGAACACCTCATGCGCTGGTGCCGCGAGTTCGCATCGGACGTCGGAGAGACCGTCACCATCGACGCCGATTCCTGGTCCGGCACCCGCTTCGCCGAGAAGCGCTACACCTTCTGGGAGACCCCCGACGGAACACCCGTCTCCATGGCGGGCGTGAACCCGATGGTCGGCGGCCAGATCCGGGTGGACCCCGTCTACACCCCGGCCCACCTGCGCGGTCGCGGCTACGCCGGTGCCGTGACGGTGGAGGTGAGCCGCGCCGCACTGGCCGCGGGCGCCACGGACGTCGTCCTGTTCACCAACGCGGCCAACCCCACCAGCAACGCCCTCTACCGACGCCTCGGCTACGTCCCGATCGCCTACTTCGCGGTGTACGACTTCGCGTAGGCGGCAGGTTCACGAATACGGGCCGTCGTGCTGTGCGACGGCGCTGTCGCGCAGCAGCGCGTCACCCCGAGCAAGCCCCTGCGCATCGACGTCGACGGGAACCCGGGAGCCACCGGCATGGTCGCCTGGCGGATCGACAGGATCTGAGGCGACTCCCTTGCCCTGCACAGCAGTTGGCTCTGGGATTGCCCCGCACAGGAGTTGGCTCTGGGAGTCGGTGCCGGTCAGGCCCCTCGGTCGCGGCGCGGACCGGCACCCGTGCCCGGGTCGTCAGTGACCGTGGCCCTGGCCGCCCTCGCTCTGGCCGCCGGCGGCGGAGGAACCCTTGGCGACGATCGTCCATGGGCGCATCAGGTCGTCGTCCTCGTGTTCGAGGATGTGGCAGTGGTGGACGTACTCCGCCGGGAGTTCGGCGGCGCTTCCCGGGATCGACGCGATCTCTTCCGTCGGCGGGGTGAACTCTCCGATGGCGATTCTGGTCACCGTCTCCGGATAGGACCTGAACGTGTCCTTGAGGGAGTGCGCCTCGTCCGGGTCCGGCGGAATCGGGGGACCGGTGAGGTAGTTCTCCAGCACCGGGTAGTCCTCCGCCCTGCGGCCGCCGTCGATCCACTTCTCGTAGTCCGTCTGGTAGCCGGCCGCGTCCATCGGCTGCCTGTTCAGCACCTGGAAGTTGACGAGGTGGACATGCATCGGATGGGCGTCGTGGTTGGGGTTGACGTACTCCCAGATCTCGGTCGAGCCCTCTTCGACGAAGTCCTGGGACGGCTCCATGAAGGGCACCGCGTTGAGCGTCATGGTGCTGAAGAGCTGGTGCTGGTACAGGACCCATTGCCGCCGGCGGGTGTTCGGGGTCACCTCGACGGGCGGGACCGCCGACAGGTTCAGCTTCGTGGGCGGCGTCGTCCTGTCCGGGCCTCCGGACAGCCGTTTGGTGACCTGGAACTCCATGACCTCCGAGATCTCCGGTCCGCCGCCGCCGGGGAAGTGGACCGGCGCGTTGTAGTTCGTGAGCTGGATCTTCGTGCCCATGGGCATCTGGCTGAAGTCGACGATCAGGTCGTACCGTTCGGCGGGCCCGATCAGGAAGTTCAGCATCGGCAGCGGAGCGCGGAAGCCGCCGTCCGTGCCGATCAGATGGAACGGCAGCTGAGGCTGGAGCAGTACGTCCCTGGGAACGTCGAACCTCAGCCGGAAGAAGCGCTCGTTGGACGCGTTGAGAACGCGCAGCCGGTAACGCCGCGGCTCGACCGCCAGGAAGGGGTACGCCTTCCCGTTGACGACCGGGGTGTCCTCGCCCTCCTGAAGGGTCATGGTGTAGGCGAGCGAGCCGTCCGGGTGGAAGGTCCGGTCCTGGAGGATGAGGGGGACCTCGTACTCGCCGCTCGGGAGCCCGAGTTGACGGTCGGCGGGGTCGCGGACGAGGTACAGACCGGCGAGGCCCGCGTAGACGTTGACGCTGGTCATTCCCATGCCGTGGTCGTGGTACCAGAGCATGCTCGACTGTTCGTGGTTGGTGTAGGCACAGATCGCCTCGTTGGGCGCGACCCGGTCCGGGTCCAGCGTGGTGTACGCCTCCGCGTGGATGCCGTCCGGACTGAAGGAGTGCAGCGGCATGCCGTCGGACTGCGGTGCGGTGAAACCACCGTGCTGGTGCACGACGTTCCACACGTTCACGTCCGGGGGAAAGGGCGGATGACTCTCGTACGGAGGCGGAGCGATCGGAGTGAGCTGCGGGTCCCCGTCGCGAATGGCGTCGATGACGAACTGGAACATGTGTCTGGTCGGCAGTTCGTTGCGGTACTTGACGACCGCCGGGTAGTCCTTGGTCGCGCTGATGGTAGGCCGCGCCGCGCGGTCGGCGCGGATCCCGGTGGAGGAACCACGCCGTGCCCGCGACCACGGTCCCGCAGACCGTGTCAACGACCGGCCCTGGCAGGCTGTGCAGCCAAGGGCGGACGGTCCTTCGGACTGCACCTCAACTCGTCCACGAGGGGGCGGCGGAGCTGGAGCGGTACTTCCGTGAGCGCGGATGAGACGTGGTGGCCGGGGAGTTGGACGAGACGTCCCGGGGCCGGTAATGAGCGGAACGCCGATCGCATCCCGCCCGTGAGTGTGTACGCCCTGGACGGCACTGCCGCCCAGGGCCGGCCGATCAGTACGTGAGCGCGTCCTCGGCGGTGCCGAAGAAGGTGGTGACCTCGGGGTCGTTGACGGTGACGGGGCCGTTGCCGATCGGTACCGTCGTGGGGCTCTCGGAGGCCGTGAGGGCGATCTCCACCTTGTCGGCGCTCTTGCCGCCCGCGGTGTCGGCGTGCGAGAACAGGATTCCGGCGTAGGCGCTCTCCCCGGTCTTGAGGATCCAGTCCTTGCCGTCGGGACCCATGTGCCCGGCGGCGCCGTCGAGCGTCGGGATGGTGAGCACCAGTTCGTTGGCCGGCAGCAGACAGGGGTCGCTGCCCTTGTTGGTCGCGGTGAGCAGGGCGTGGTTGACGGGCTTGGAGGCGACGGTGACGACGTAGGCCAGGTCGGTCGTCTCACACATGCCCACGCCGCCGTCCTGGTCGTCGTCGGATCCGGGCTCCGACGGCGAGGCGGTGCCGCCACCGCCGCCGGACGAGCTCCCGCCGGTCGTGTCACCGCCTTCCGTGCCACCGTCACCCGGGTCGGCCGTCGAGGGCGTCGCTGAGCCCGTGTCTCCCGCGGCGGGCGTGCTCGCCGACGCGCTGGGAGCGGCCGAGCCCTCCTCGGTGTCGCCGTCGCACGCGGTCAGCGCCACGAGGCCGAGCGAGACAGCGGCGAATACGGCGCTGGTACGGCGTGCACGAGTTGCGTATGCCATGAGGAGCCCCCCGGGAATCGGAATGTCCCGGTGATCGTGCCCCATGTGAGCGGCGATTTCATCCGCTCACACCCAGTGGGAGCCGTCTGCGCACAAGCTTGTGACACTGTGACGGGCTGTGGCCCGGGGGCACGCGCTTGCTGTGCCCTCGGGCCGCCCGTCCCGGTCACCCGTCCGTGCCCGCCCGCGCCGGTCTGAGGCTCGTCAGTCGGCCTGCTGCGCGGCCTGTTCGTCCTGCGTGGCCTGCTCGGCCGACACGGCTGCGTCGGCCGTGTCGGAGGCGGTGTAGTAGACGGACGAGCCCTGCTTGCTGCGCTGAGCCTGGTTCCTGGCCACGAGCCCTTCGAGCGTGGAGCGCACGACCGTGGTCTTGATGCTGCGCTCGGGCTGCGACTGCTCCAGCGCGGCGGTGACCTCGGCGGCGGAGCGCGGCTCGCTCTGCGCGGTCAGGTGGTCGCGGACAAGGTCGACGAGCTTGGGAGCGGCCGACGGTGTGTCCGACGTCGGTGCGGCGCTCTTGGTGGTGGTGCTCGCCTTGGTGTTCGGGGCCGCCTTGGTCTTCGGGGTCGTGTTCGAAGCCGTCCGCTTGCGCGGGGTGGCCGGTGCCTGCTTCTTCTTCCGCTCGGTCACGGCCGGAGCGGACGCGGCCCCGCCGCGGGGCGTGGGCACCTTCGCGTTGGGTTCGGGCGACGCCGGTGTGACCTTCTGCCGGTCGTCGGTCAGGACCGTCTGGAGGTTCACCAGAATGGCGTGCGCGCTGCGCAGAGCTGCCAACTGCGTCTGGAGAGCGTCGATCTCACCGCTCAGTCGCTCCTGCTCCTTGACGTTGCGCTCAAGGTCGCCGGCCACCTGAGCGCCGTACTGAGAGGCCACATCAGTGGTTCCAAGTAGCGATTCGGACATGCTGTTCCCGCCCTTCCTGGGCGCCACGGCCAGCGGTCGGTGAGCCCGAGACATATGCGATGTCTAACGCCATCGCTCTTCTTCCTGGTGCTGTATGAGCTGTACTAGTTACTACCGCACAGTCATGTGTCAGCGATAGTACGGATGACGACGCGGTCGTGCTCAGAGTCCTGGCCGATATCCCCCGTGGGTGTGGTCGACCGTCCTCGCAGGCCATGGCCGAGTGTGCCCCCGAGCGGGCGACTACGCTACGGGACACCAGTCGAATTGTTCCGAACACCAAGTGCGGCACGGTGACCCGTACCGCCGACCCCTGGAGTGCGACATGTCGGACCGGACCGCGAAAGCCGTGCTGGCGGGCGGCTGTTTCTGGGGAATGCAGGACCTCGTCCGCAGGCAGCCGGGCGTGGTCGCCACACGAGTCGGCTACACCGGGGGTGACACCCCGCACGCCACCTACCGCGACCACGGTGACCACGCCGAAGCCATCGAGGTGCTCTACGACCCCGCGGCGACCACCTACCGCGACGTGCTGGAGTTCTTCTTCCAGATCCACGACCCCACCACCAGGGACCGGCAGGGCAACGACATCGGCCGCAGCTACCGTTCCGCGATCTACTACGCCGACGACGAGCAGCGACGTGAGGCGCTCGACACCATCGGCGATGTCGAGGCCAGCGGACTGTGGCCCGGAAAGGTGGTCACCGAGGTGGAGCCGCTGGGTGACTTCTGGCAGGCGGAGCCGGAGCACCAGGACTACCTGGAGCGCTACCCCGACGGCTACACCTGCCACTTCCCGCGCCCCGGCTGGAAGCTGCCCCGGCGCGCTTCATGAGTTCTCGGCCGCCTCCTGGGCCGCCATGACCTCGTCGCCGTGCTCGAAGGCCCATGCGCCGACGGCGTCGATGGGTGCCAGCAGGGTGCGGCCCAGGGGAGTGAGCCGGTACTCGACGCGGGTCGGTGTGCCGGGGGGTGTGTGCCGTTCGACGAGTCCGTTGAACCGCAGCCGCCGCAATGTCTCGGTGAGGACCTTGGAACTGATGCCACCGATCCGTTCCCGCAGTTCTACCGGGCGTCTCGGGCCGTCGCGCAGTGCCCAGAGCACCACGGCGTTCCAGGTGTTGGAGAGCAGGTCGAAGGCGAGGCGGGCGCGGCAGTCCGCGAGAAATGAGTCGGTGGTCACGTACCGAATGGTGCCTGAGCGGCTGTCTAGCGTCGTTGCGAACAGTCGAAGCAGGCACGGAGGAACGTGATGAGGATCGGCGTACTGGGAACCGGCAGCATGGCCGACGCGCTCGGCACCCACTGGGCGCGGGCCGGGCACGAGGTGACCATCGGTGGACGGGATCCGCTCAAGGCGGAGCGGCTCGCGGCTCGTATCGGCGACGGCGCGCGAGCCGGCGGCCTGCGCTCGGCCGCCGAGTCCGGCCAAGTGGTGCTGGCCGCACTGCCGTTCGGCGCGGGAGCGGACGTCGTACGACAACTTCGGGCGGTCCTCGACGGCAAGGTGCTGCTCGACTGCTCCAACCCGGTCGGGCCCGGCTTCCGGCTGCTGACGGAAGGCGGGCCCTCGGCCGCACAGCAACTGGCCGTGGCGGCGCCGGGAGTTCGGGTGGTCAAGGCGTTCAACCTCTGCCACGAGGACGTCTGGCGCATGCGGCCTCCCGTCTTCGACGGACGCCCCCTGGCCGTGCCGGTCTGCGGGGACGACGCGTCGGCGCTCGCGCGGGTACGGGAGCTGGTGCGGGACACCGGCTGTGAACCCGTGGCCGGCGGGGGACTCCACCAGGCGGGTCTGCTGGAGGCGACCGCCGCGCTGTTCATCTCGCTCTGGGTCGGCGAGGGCGCGGACGCGCAGGCGATCGCCCCGCCGCTGGCCTACGCGGCCGGACCGGGCCACCGCGGAACGGAAGGCGGCGCGCAGCGGTCTCGGTGAGGCGCGGGCGCGGGTCGGAGGTCTCCCGCGCAGGGGGTGCGTGCCGTCCGCCGGGCGCGGTTCGGACCTTGGGCCGAGCTGACGTGCGTGCAGTCCGCTGGGCGCGGTTCGGACCTTGGGCGGAGCTGATGTGCGTGCAGTCCGCTGGGCGCGGTTCGGACCTTGGGCGGAGCTGATGTGCGTGCCGTCCGCGGGACACCGTTCAGACCTTGGGCCGAGCTGATGTGCGTGCCGTCCGCAGGACGCCGTTCAGACCTTGCGCCAAGCGGCCTGGCCGAAGGAGAACACACCGAACAGCACCAGGCCGGCCGCCACCGCGACCAGCAGCCAGGGTCCGGCCGGGGTGTGCGCGAACGAGCGGATCGCGTCGTCCATCCCCTTCGCCTCGGCCGGATCGAACGTGACGGCGGCCTTCGCGCCGAAGAATCCGACAGCGCAGAGGACGAGCCCGCGGCTGACACCACCGGCGATGCCCGTCACGTCCATGAGGCGCTGCCGCCGTTTCGACAAGCGGGCCCAGGTCAGATGCTCGCGGTACTTGCGCAGCGCGGCACGGCCCCCGATCCACACCCCCGCCCCGATGACACCGGCGGCCAACGCCCCGGTCCACCACGGCCCGCCCGGAAGGCCCAGGAGCCGGCTGGTGATGTCCTGGCTCTGCCGGTCGGTCGAGCCCGCACCGCTGCCCCGGTCGCCCGCCGCGAAGGACAGTACGAGAAAGGACGTGATGCCGTAGAAGGCGAACCGGGCGGCTGCCATGAGGCGCTTGGCCTTGCGGTCGCCCTTCGGCCCGGCTGCACCGAACAGGGCCTCCGACAGCCGCCACAGGGCCATCCCGGCCAGACCCGCGCCGAGAGCCCACAAGAGGACGGCTCCGAGGGGCGCCGAGGCGACCTCCGCCAGCGCCCCGCCCCGGTCGGCCTGCTCGCGTGCGCCCGTCAGGCCGATGCGTACCGCGAGCACCCCGATGAGCAGGTAGAGGGCGCCGCGTCCCACGAAGCCGGCGCGGGCTGCCGCGCGCACGGCGTCTCCTCGGGCCGCGCGTCTCGCCGCAGCGGTCGGCGTACCGGCCACGGTCATGTGCGTCACTCCTCTCGCATCGGCGACTCGGCACCCCGGCGCCTGAGCGTCTCGACGCCTCGACGCCTCGACGCCTCGATCTCTCGACACCTTGATGTCCCGGATCGACTTCGCAGGTCGACGCCTCGTGTCGCGACGTCGCACGTCGACCCCTCGGATCGACAACAGAGCGGATGCCCCGAGTTCGGCGACCGAATCAGATCGCCGCGGTCGCGGTGGGCGCACGGCCAGGGTGAGTGAGTCGCGGCGGAAGGCCCCTTCGAGTACACCCGGCCCGCACGGGACGACTCCGCTGCTGGAGCAGGCGACCAACTCGGTGTCCACGTGGATCGTCTGGACCGCGGCGGCGGGTGCGCTGATCCGGTCCCGGACGCTCGCTGTCCGGTGCGGGCCGCTGACGATGCTGCTCACCTGCGCCGGCTACTACCTGACCTCCGCGCTCGGCGACACCTTCGGCTCCGGGGGCCTCGGCACCGCCGTCGTGTGGGCGGCGGCGGGGCCGGCCGGAGGGCCGTTGCTGGGCTGGGCCGGGTGGACGGTGCGGCGCGGGCGCGGCGATGTGCGGGCCGTGGCGGGAGCGGTCGTCTCCGAACCTGTTCGGGCTCAAGCAGGAGTACGGCGCCTACGTGGGTGGCGTCGGTCTGTTCTGGGTCATCGGGGGCTGACCGGCGAGGCGGTCCCGGCCATCGGGGGGCGTACCGTCGCGGTCCCGCCCCCTCGACCGGAGTGCGACGGCCCGCGCGGACCACGGACAGAGCCGGACCTCAAGGGACCGAAGACCCTTGAAGTCCGGCTCTGGGCAGTCAGGGTGGGGGCCGCCCGGGACCAGCAGGAGTCGGGCGGCCCCCGGCCGGGGGCGGCTCAGGCCGGGGTGACCGGGCCCTCGCCGGCGCCGGTGGTCCGGATCGCGTGGGTGATCTCCTCGAAGTCGGTGACCGACAGCTTCAGCGTCGAGGCGGCGATCGTGCCGTCCACCTGCTCCGGGGTGCGGGCACCGACGATGGCGCCGTTGATGCCGGGCCAGGCCAGCGCCCAGGCGACGGCGACGGCGCCGGGGGAGACGCCGTGCCGCTCGGCCACCGGGACGAGGGCGTTCGCGAGAGCGAGGTTGGCGTCCAGCCCGGTGGTGAAGTCCGGGTGGCTCTTGCGCCAGTCGTCGTCCGGCAGGGCGGCCGCGCGCTCCTTGGTGAACGCCCCGGTCAGCAGGCCCGACTGCATGGGCGAGTACACGATGACGCCGGTGCCCGCCGCCTCCGCCTGCGCGATGAGGTCGGCGGCCCCACGGCTGATCGCCGAGAAGGGCGGCTGGACGACGTCCACGTGGGCGACGCGCTCGGCGGCGGCGACCTGCTCGGCCGAGTGGTTGGACAGGCCGATGGCGCGGACCTTGCCCTCGGTCTTGAGGTCGGCCATGACCTGCCAGTACTCCTCCAGCGGCGTACCGCCGGCGACCTGGCTCTGCGGGTCGTTGTAGTCGAGGGCCTCGCCGCCGGTGTCGGGCCAGTGCACCTGGTACAGGTCGATGCTCTCGACGTTCAGGCGGCGCAGGGAGCCCTCGACCTCGCGGCGGACGCTGGCGGGGCTCATGGAGTTGCGCGGGGCCGCGGACGGGTCGTTCTCGTCCCAGACCAGGCCGCACTTGGTGAACACGTAGGGGCGGTCGGCCTCGGGGAAGGCGGCGACGGCCTTGGCGATGACCTCCTCGGAGTGGCCCAGACCGTAGACGGCGGCGGTGTCGATCCAGTTGACGCCGGCCTCGATCGCGTGGCGGATGGCGGCGATCGAGGCGTCGTCGTCCTGGGACCCCCAGGCGTAATACCAGCCCCCACCACCGATGGCCCAGGCCCCGAAGCCGGTGCGGCTGATGGTCATCGCGCTCGTGCCGAGCTGCTTGGCAGGCAGTGTCATGGAACTTGCAACCCTCTACTCGGGGATGATGATTCGGTACCTACTCTATATAAGAGATCTTATGTTTGCAACCGTGTCGCTTTCCGGTCACGGCGTGGCGTGTTTCGATGCGGGGTGCGGAGATCCCGTTTGACGATGACCATAAGGCATCTTATAGTCGCTCGATATCTGATTGTCTGGGGTTCGCTGCGGGGGCATGAACGATGGACATTGCTGGTCAGGGACTGCGTGACGTTCCGTCACATGCGGTGGCGGTCATCGGGATGGGCTGCCGGTTTCCGGAGGCGAACGGGCCGGGCGCGTTCTGGCGTCTGCTGCGCGGTGGCGGTGACGCGATCACCGGCCGGCGGGCCGGCCGGGGTCCGGAGCGTGGCGGATTCCTCGATCGGGTGGACGCGTTCGATCCCGACTTCTTCGGCATCTCGCAGCGTGAAGCCGTGGCCATGGACCCGCAGCAGCGGCTTGCCCTGGAACTGGCCTGGGAGGCCCTGGAGAACGCCCGGACACTGCCGGGCGGCCTCGCCGACAGCCGGACGGGCGTGTTCCTCGGGGTGATCGCCGACGACTACGCGACGCTGCTGCGCGGCCTGGGCCCCGACGCGGTGACCGGGCACACGCTGACGGGGTCGCAGCGGGGTGTCGTCGCCAACCGGATCTCCTACGCGCTGGGCCTGAACGGGCCGAGCCTGGTGGTGGACACCGGGCAGTCGTCGTCGCTGACCGCTGTGCACCTGGCCTGCGCGAGCCTGCGGGCCGGTGAGTCGGAACTGGCTCTGGCCGGCGGGGTGAACCTGATCCTCGCCCCGGAGAGCACCCTCGCCCTGGAACGGGCCGGGGCGCTGTCACCGGACGGGCGCTGCTACACCTTCGACGCCCGCGCGAACGGCTACGTCCGCGGCGAGGGCGGCGGAGTCGTCGTCCTCAAGCTCCTGGAAGCCGCGGTCCGGGACGGCGACCGCGTGCACGCCGTGATCCGCGGCAGCGCCCTGAACAACGACGGTGCGACCGAGACGCTCCCGACGCCGGGCCGCGCCGCGCAGGAGCGGGTGCTCCGCGCCGCCTGTGCCGACGCGGGCGTCGAGCCGGGCGAGGTCGGCTACGTCGAACTGCACGGGTCGGGCACGCGGGTCGGCGACCCGATCGAGGCCGCCGCGCTCGGTGCGACGCTGGGCTCGGGCCGCACGAAGGACGCCCCGCTGCTGGTCGGTTCGGTGAAGACGAACATCGGTCACCTGGAGGGCGCGGCCGGTATCGCCGGGTTCATCAAGGCCGTCCTGTGCGTCGGCGAAGGCGAACTCGTCCCCAGCCTGAACCACTCCGAGCCCGGTGAGCGCATCCCCCTCGACGAGCTGCGTCTGCGGGTGAACACCGAGACCCGGCCCTGGCCGTCGTCGCGGCGGCCCCTGTTCGCGGGAGTCAGCTCCTTCGGTATCGGCGGCACCAACTGCCATGTGATTCTCTCCAGTTGGCCGGAGACAGAGCCCGCGGCCGGTGTTGAGGGCGAGCCCGCGGCCGGTGTTGAGGGCGATGCCGGGGCGCTGCCCTGGGTCCTGTCCGGGCGGGACGAACCCGCCCTGCGTGAGCAGGCCGAACGGCTGCGCGTTCACCTGCGTGAGAGCCCGGAAGGCGGCGTGGCCTCGGTGGGCCGGTCGCTGGCCGTCACTCGCACCACCTTCGAACACCGCGCCGTGGTCGTCGCCGACGACCGGGACGGCTTCCTCGCCGGGCTGGCGGCCGCGTCCGCCGGCCGGCCCTCCGCGGCCGTGGTGGAGGGCCGCCACGAGGGGCCGCCGGTCCGGCCCGTCTTCGTCTTCCCCGGTCAGGGTTCGCAATGGGCGGGCATGGCGGCGGAGCTGATCGGGACCTCCCCGGTCTTCGCCGACCGGATCGGAGCCTGCGCGGACGCTCTCCGCCCGTACGTGGACTGGTCGTTGACCGATGTCCTGCGCGAAGTCCCCGGTGCCCCGGCGCTGGAGAGCGACGAGGTGATCCAGCCCGCGCTGTGGGCGGTGATGGTGTCGCTGGCCGCGCTGTGGCGCTCGGCCGGGGTGGAGCCCGCCGCCGTGGTGGCCCATTCGCAGGGCGAGATCGCCGCCGCGACCGCCGTGGGCGCCCTGTCGCTCGGGGACGGCGCGCGGATCGTGGCGCTGCGCAGCCGGATGCTGCACCGGATCGCGGGCCGTGGCGGGATGCTGTCGGTGGAACTCCCGTCCGAGCAGGTGGGACGGGACCTCGCGGCGGTCGCGCCTTCGCTGTCCGTCGCCGCGGTCAACGGCCCCGCGCACACCGTCGTCGCGGGCCCGGCCGCCGCGCTCGACGCGCTGACCGCCCACTACGGGCAGGAGGTGCGGACCCGGCGGGTCGCGGTCGACTACGCCTCGCACAGCGCGGACGTCGAGGAACTGCGGGAGGAACTGCTCACCGCCCTCGCCGGGATCACCCCGCGCTCCACGGACGTGCCCTTCCACTCGACCGTCACCGGCACACCCCTCGACACCGCCGAGCTGGACCCCGGGTACTGGTTCCGCAACCTGCGCGAGCCGGTGCGGTTCGGTCCGGCCGTCGAGCAGCTGCTGAACACCGGCCACTCGACGTTCCTGGAGGTCAGCCCGCATCCGGTGCTGGCGATGGGCATCCGGCAGTCGATCGACACGCACGGCGGGGACGGCGCCGTGCTGAGCACGCTGCGGCGCGGCCGCGGGGACCGTCACCGCTTCCTCACGGCGGCGGCCGATGCCTTCGTGCACGGCGTCGCGGTCGACTGGGCCGCGCTGCTGCCCGCTTCGGCGCCGCTGACCGACCTGCCGACCTATCCGTTCCAGCGCCGGTCCTGCTGGCCGGCCGGAATGCCTGGGACACCCGGGAGCGGCGGGGAGACGCCCGACGCGATCGCCCCGGCGGCAAGGATCCCGGCCGTGGCCACGGCATGGGGCCCGGACGCGGCCCCGGCCCCGGCCACGGACGTGTCCCCGGTCACGGCCCCGGTCACGGACGCGGCCCCGGTCACGGACGCGGCCCCGGCCGCGGGTGCGGCCTCGGCGCCGACCGGAGCCCCCGCGTCGCTGGAGCTCGTCCGGAGCCTCACGGCGGTCGTCCTCGGCGCCGGGTCGGCCGACGACGTCCGGCCCCGCCGGACGTTCCGCGAGATGGGCCTCGACTCGGCCATGACACTCGAACTGCGCGACCGGCTGTCGACCGCGACGGGGCTCGACCTGGAGAGCACACTGCTGTACGACCGTCCGAGCCCGGCCGCCCTGGCCGTGGCGCTCGACGAGCTGAAGGCGGCCACGCCCGGCGGCGGTTCTCCGAAGGCATCGCCCGACGGCTCCCCGGCGCCCGTGCTCGCGCGGGCCGAGGCCGAAGAGGACGACCCCGTGGTCATCGTCGGCATGGCCTGCCGGTACCCGGGCGGAGTGCGCTCCCCCGACGACCTGTGGCACCTCGTCGCCACCGGAACCGACGCCATCGGCGACTTCCCCGACGACCGCGGCTGGGACCTCGCGGCGCTCCACCACCCGGATCCGGAACGGATCGGGACCTCCTACGTCCGCCAGGGCGGCTTCGTGCGGGACGCGACGGACTTCGACGCGGAGTTCTTCGGGATCAGCCCGCGCGAAGCCCTCGCCATGGACCCGCAGCAACGCCTCCTGCTGGAAGTCGCCTGGGAGGCGCTGGAACGCGCCGGGATCGATCCCACCACGCTTCAGGGCAGCCGGACGGGCGTGTTCGCCGGCGCGATGCACTCCGGCTACGGACCGAGCATGGAAACGGCCGGGCACGGAGTCGCCGGACACCTGCTGACCGGCACCAGCGCGAGCGTGATCTCCGGGCGGATCGCCTACGTCCTCGGCCTGAACGGCCCCGCGCTGACCGTCGACACCGCCTGCTCGGCGTCGTTGGTCGCGCTGCACCAGGCGGTGCGGGCGGTGCGGAGCGGGGAATGCTCGCTCGCCCTGGCCGGCGGAGTCACGGTCATGGCGACCCCCGGCATGTTCGTGGAGCTCTCCCGGCAGCGGGTGCTGGCCGCCGACGGCCGCTGCAAGGCCTTCTCCGCCCGGGCGGACGGCACCGGGTGGGGCGAGGGCGCGGGCATGCTCGTGGTCGAACGGCTCTCGCGGGCCCGCCACCACGGCCACCCCGTACTGGCGGTCGTCGCGGGCAGCGCCATCAACTCCGACGGCGCCTCCAACGGGCTCTCCGCGCCGAGCGGTCTCGCCCAGCGGCGCGTCATCGCGGACGCCCTCGCCGATGCCGGGCTCACACCGCGTCAGGTCGACGCCGTCGAGGCGCACGGTACCGGCACCGCCCTCGGCGACCCGATCGAGGCCAACGCCCTGCTCGCCGCCTACGGGCACGACCGGGACCGGCCGTTGTGGCTGGGGTCCCTCAAGTCCAACATCGGACACGCGCAGGCCGCGGCCGGTGTCGGCGGCGTCATCAAGATGGTCCAGGCCATCCGCGACGCGACGCTGCCCGCCACCCTGCACGTCGACGAACCGTCCCCGCACGTGGACTGGGCGGCCGGGTCGGTGACCCTGCTCGACCGGGCCCGCCCCTGGCCGGACACCGGCGAGCCCCGGCGCTGCGGCGTCTCCTCGTTCGGGATCAGCGGCACCAACGCGCATGTGATCCTGACGCAGCCGCCCGCCGAGACCGCACCCGCCGAGGAGCCGGTACGTCCGCCCGTGGTGCCGGTCGTCCTGTCGGCCCGGACCGCCGACGCGCTGCGCGAGTGGGCCAGGTCGCTGACCGCCGGGCCGCTCGACCCGATCGACGCGGCACCGGCCCTGGCCGCCAGGGCCTCCCTCGGTGAACGTGCCGTGGTGATCGCCACGGACCGGCGCGACACCGACCGGGCCCTGGACGCCCTGGCCGGCGCCGAGACCCCCACCGGTGGTGTCACCGACCCGGCCGGCGATGTCCCCGGCCTCGTCACCGGCCGCGCGGGCGAACCCGGCCGGACCGTCCTGGTCTTCCCCGGACAGGGCGGCCAGTGGCAGGGCATGGCAGCGGCCCTCGCCGCCGAGAGCCCCGTCTTCGCCGCCCGCCTGGCCGAGTGCGAGCGGGCCCTCGCGCCGTACATCGACTGGTCGTTCGCCGACGTCCTGGACGGCGCGCCCGGCCTGCTCGACCGGATCGACGTCGTACAGCCCGCGCTGTGGGCCGTGATGGTGTCGCTGGCCGAGCTGTGGCGGTCGGCCGGGGTCGTCCCGGACGCCGTGGTCGGCCACTCCCAGGGCGAGATCGCCGCCGCCGTCGTGGCCGGGGCGCTCTCCCTCGACGACGGCGCCCGCGCCATCGCGCTGCGCAGCAGCGTGGCCATCGATCTGATGGGCAAGGGGACGATGGCCGTGATCCCGCTGCCCGCGGAGCGGGTACGGGACCGGCTCGGCACGCCGGGCAGCACCGCGACCGACGGCTCACCGGGCAGCGCCGCGACCGACGGCTCACCGGGCAGCGCCGCTTCCGACGGCAGGCTCAGCATCGCCGCGATCAACGGACCGGCCACCACCGCCGTGGCAGGAGACATTAACGCGATCACCGAACTGGTCGACACCTACCGGGCCGAGGGCGTCAACGCCCGCGCCATCCCGGCGGCATTCGCCTCGCACTGCCCGGCGGTCGAACCGATCCGCGAGAGGATCCTGGCCGAGCTGGCGCCCCTGGAACCGCGCACCGGCGAGATCGCGCTGATGTCCTCGGTCACCGCCGACTGGCAGGAAGGCGCCGAGCTGGACGCGTCGTACTGGTTCCGGAACCTGCGCCACACCGTGCGCTTCCAGGAGGCGGTCGAAGCGCTCATCGCGTCCGGCCACACCACGTTCGTCGAGGTCGGCCCGCACCCGGTGCTGGTCGGCAGCATCGGGCAGATCCTGGAGAAGGCCGGTGCCGACGGGATCGTGACCGGTTCGCTGCGCCGCGAGGACGGCGGCCTGCGCCGGTTCCTCACCTCGGCCGCCGAGGCCTACGTCCGGGGGCTGCCCGTCGCGTGGGAACGGCTCACGGGAACAGCCGCCGGCCACGTCGACCTGCCCGCCTACCCGTTCCGACGCCGTCGCTACTGGCTCACCGGCACCGCCGGACCGTCCGGCACGGCCGACCTCGGCCAGGCCCCGGCCGGCCATCCCCTGCTCGCCGCGGCCGTCGAACTCGGCGACGGCGAGACGGTGTTCACCGGGCGGCTGTCGACCCGCGCCCATCCCTGGCTCGCCGACCACGCCCTCTCGGGGACGATCGTCGTACCGGGCACCGCCTTCCTGGAACTGGCCCTGCACGCGGGCGCGCGGGCCGGGACGCCACGGATCGAGGAACTGACGGTCTCCACGCTCCTGGAACTCGCGGAGGACGGCGCCGTCGACCTGCGCGTCCGGGTCTCGGGCGAGGACGCCGACGGGCTGCGGACCTGCCGGATATCGGGCCGGGCGACCGGCGGGGAGTGGACCGAGCACGCCATCGGCACGCTCGGCCCCGACACGTCACCCGCCACACTCCCGGCCCTCACCGAGTGGCCCCCCGCCGACGCGACGCCCGTACCGCTGACCCGCGTGTACGACGACCTCGCCCTGCACGGGTACGAGTACGGGCCGGTGTTCCAGGGGCTGCGGGCCGCCTGGCGGCGCGACGGCGAGCGGTTCGCCGAGGCCGTGCTGCCCGAGCCGGAGGCCGTGGGCGCCGGGGCCCACCACCTGCACCCCGCCCTGCTCGACGCGTCGTTGCACAGCCTGATCGCCGAAGCCCTGGGCCGGGAGGGACAGCGCACGCAGCCGTTGCGCTGGCGTGGAGTGACCCTGCTCGGCGGGGGTGGCCGCGCGTCGCTGCGGATGCACGCGACGGCCGCCGGGGACGAGGGCCTGTCCCTGACCCTGCTCGATGCCTCGGGAGACCCGGCGGGGCTGGTCGAGTCGGTGGAACTGCGCCCGGTCTCGGCGGGCGACCCGGCCGATCCCGCCACCGTGGCGCGCGGCTCCCTGTTCGCGCTGGGCTGGGCGGCGCGGCCCGAGCCCACGGCCGGCTCGCCGACCGGACACGTGCCGGTTGCCTGGGACGCCTTCCACCTGGAGAAGGCGGCGGCCGAGGCACCCGGGCACGCCGTCGTGGCCTGCCTCGCCGGTGAGGACGGTGAGGACGGTGAGGACGGTGAGCACGGTACGGACGCGGCGACGGCGGCCAGGCACGCGGTCCGCCGCACACGGGAACTGCTCGGCCGCTGGCTCGCCGAGGAGCGGCTCGCCGGGGCCCGTCTGGTGCTGGTCACGCGAGGGGCCGTCGCCGTCCGGCCCGGTGAGACCGTCCGGGATCTCGCGCAGGCGGCGGTCTGGGGCCTGGTGCGGACGGCCCAGGTCGAGCATCCGGGCCGGTTCGTCCTGGTGGACCTCGATCCCGGCGTCCTTGAGGTTCCGGGCGCGGCGCTGACGCCGGACGAGCATCAGGTGGCGGTCCGCGACGGTGCGGTCCTGGTGCCCCGGCTGGTGCCCGCGGCGGGTGAACCCGCGCTCCGGCTTCCCGAAGACGCACCCGCCTGGCGGCTGGAGATCCCCGAACGCGGCACCCTCACCTCGCTGGAACTACGGCCCTGCCCCGAGGCCGCCGCCGAACCCGGCCCCGGCCAGGTCCGGATCGCGGTCCGCGCCGCCGGGCTCAACTTCCACGACGTCCTGGGCGCGCTCGACATGCACCCCGGCGACCCCGGCCCGCTCGGCCTGGAGGGTGCGGGCGTGGTCACCGCGACCGGCCCCGGTGTCACCGCCCCGGCCGTCGGAGACCGCGTGATGGGCCTCTTCCCCGCCGCGTTCGGCACGGTGGCGCACGCCGACCACCGCACGCTCGTCGAAATCCCCGAGGGTTGGTCGTTCACCCGGGCCGCCGCCGTGCCGGTCGCCCATATGACCGCCCTGCACGCGCTGATCGAGCTGGCCGGGGTGAGCGCGGGCGACCCCGTCCTGATCCATGCCGGGGCGGGCGGCGTGGGGATGGCCGCCGTCCAGCTGGCCCGGCACCTTGGCGCGGAGGTCTACGCGACCGCCGGCCCCGCCAAGTGGCCCGCCCTGCGCGCCCTCGGCATCGACGACGACCACCTCGCCTCGTCCCGCGAGCCCGGGTTCGGCGAACGCTTCGGCGCGAACGGCCGGCGCATGGCGCTCGTCCTGAACTCGCTGACCGGTGAGCTCGTCGACGAGTCGCTCCGGCTGCTGCGCCCCGGCGGGCTGCTGGTCGAACTGGGCCGGACCGACCCGCGCGACCCCGCCGAGGTGGCCGCCGCGCATCCCGGCGTCCGCTACCAGGCGTTCAACCTCCTGCAGTTGCCGCCCGAGCACCTCACCCGCCTGCTGAACCGAGCGGTGGAGCTGTTCGCCGAGGGGGCGTTCACCTGGCCCGCCGTCACCGACATGGACGTACGACGCGCACCGGAAGCCTTCGGGCTGCTGCGCCGGGGCGCCCACGTCGGCAAGGTCGTCCTCACCCTCCCGCCGACCTTCGACACCGACGGAACCATCCTGATCACCGGCGGGACCGGCGCCATCGGCCGGGCCGTCGCCCGGCACCTGGTCACCGAACACGGCGCACGACGGCTGCTGTTGGCCGCACGCCGCGGCGCCGAAGCGCCAGGAGCGGCCGAGCTGAAGGCGGAACTGACCGCACTGGACGCGGAGGTGAGGTTCGCGGCCGTGGACGTCGCCGACCGGGACGCCGTCGCCGCGATGATCGAGGCCGTCCCCGGCCGGTATCCGCTGACCGCCGTGATCCACACCGCGGGCGTGGTGGACGACGCGCCGATCACCTCGCTCACCCCCGAACAGATCGACCGGGTGATGCGCGTCAAGGCCGACGGTGCCTGGCATCTGCACGAGCTGACCGCGGGCCTGCCGCTGACCGCGTTCATCCTGGTCTCGTCCGTCATGGGCACGCTCGGCGGCGCCGGGCAGGGCGGCTACACCGCCGCCAACGCGTTCCTCGACGCGCTCGCCCGGCACCGCCGCACCCAGGGCCTGCCCGCCCTCGCGCTGGACTGGGGGCTGTGGGACGACCCGGACGGCATGATGGGCGCCCTCACCGAAGCCGACCGCGCCCGCTTCACCCGGACCGGCCTCGTGGAGATGGCTCCCGAACTCGGCCTGGCCCTGCTGGAGGCGGCACTGCCGTCTCCGCACGCCGTCCTCGCCCCCGCCCGCTTCGACCGCGAGATCCTGCGCGACCTCGGTGCCGACCTCTCTCCGGTCCTGCGCGAGGTCGCGGCGGCCGGTGGAGCGGGGCGTCCCGGGACCGTCCCCGACCACCGGCGGCACCGCCCGCTGCGCGACGAGCTGACCGGCCTGACCGCCGACGAACGCACCGCGATCCTGGGCGACCTGGTCCGGACCCACATGGCCGCCGTCCTGGGCTCCCGTCCCGAGGCGATCGAGGACGACAGGCCGTTCGGCGACCTCGGGTTCGACTCGCTCACCTCGGTCGAGTTCCGCAACCGCCTCAACACGGCGACCGGCCTCAAGCTCCCCCTCACCCTGCTGTTCGAGGCGCCGACGCTGCCCGAACTCGTCGCCGTCCTGGACACCGAACTCGTACCGCCGGACGAGGCCCCGACCGCCCCGGCGTCCCCGGAGGACACCTCCCCGGACATCGAGGCGGACGTGACGGCGCTCGTCGAAGCCGCGACCGCCGAGGAACTGCTCGACTTCATCGACCGCGAGCTCTCCGGCCCCTGACCCCGCCACGGAGGACCGATCCGTCATGGCATCAGCATCAGACGAGAAGCTGCTCGGCTACCTCAAGCGCCTCACGCTCGACCTGCACCGCACACGCGAGCGCCTGCGCGAACTGGAGGAGGGTGACCGGGAGCCGATCGCGATCGTCGGCATGGCGTGCCGGTACCCGGGCGGGGTCGACTCGCCCGCCGCCCTGTGGCGGCTGCTCGCCGCGGGCGGGGAGACCGTCGGCGCTTTCCCCCGCGACCGGGGGTGGGAGCGGGGCCTGTACGACGCCGACAACGGCGGCGGCAGGAGCCTGACCGGCTCAGGCGGCTTCCTCTACGACGCCGCGGACTTCGACCCCGCCTTCTTCGGCATCAGCCCGCGCGAGGCGCTCGCCATGGACCCGCAGCAACGACTGCTGCTGGAGACCTCCTGGCGGGCCTTCGAGGACGCCGGCATCGATCCCGACTCGGCACGCGACACCGAGACCGGCGTGTTCATCGGACTGTCCTGCCACGACTACGGGCTGGGGCGCGGTGAGGTGCCCGAGGAGGCCGAGGGCTTCCTGACCACCGGGTCGGCCAACAGCGTCGCGTCCGGCCGGATCTCCTACGCCCTCGGCCTGCGCGGCCCCGCGCTCACCGTCGAGACGGCCTGCTCGTCCTCGCTGGTCGCGCTGCACCTGGCCGTGCAGTCGCTGCGCCGCGGCGAGTGCGCGACGGCGCTGGCCGGCGGCGCGACGATCATGTCCACTCCGCAGCTGTTCACCGAGTTCACGCGCATGCAGGGCCTGTCGCCGGACGGCCGATGTCGCCCGTTCTCCGCCGCCGCCGCAGGCACCGGTCTCTCCGAGGGCGTGGGCGTACTGCTGCTGGAACGGCTCTCGGACGCACAACGGCTCGGTCACCCCGTGCTGGCCGTCGTCCGCGGCAGCGCGATGAACCAGGACGGCGCCAGCAACGGCTTCACCGCACCCAGCGGCTCAGCCCAACAGCGCGTCATCCGGCAGGCGTTGAAGGACGCGCGGCTGTCGCCCGGTGACATCCAGGTGGTCGAGGCGAGCAGCACGGGCACCCCGCTCGGTGACCCGATCGAGGCGCGCGCTCTGCTCGCCGCCTACGGACACGACCGCGACCGGCCGCTGCGGCTCGGCTCGTTGAAGCCCAACATCGGACACTCCCAGGCGGCGGCGGGCGTCGCCGGCGTCATCAAGACGGTGCTGTCGCTGCGGCACGGCAGGCTCCCCGCGACCCTGCACGTGGGCCGGCCCACCCCGCACGTGGACTGGTCGGCCGGCGCGGTCGAGCTCGTCGCCGAGGAGACCGCCTGGCCCGAGACGTCGGGGCCGAGACGTGCCGCGGTGTCCGCGCAGGGCATCAGCGGCACCAACGCACATGTGATCATCGAGGAGGCTCCCGTCGTCCTCGAAGAGGCGTCGCCGGGGAAGGAGGTTCGGCCCGCGGGGCAGGACGGACCACGCCTGCTGACCCTGTCGGCCAGGACTCCGGACGCCCTCGCTCGACTCGCTTCTCTCTACGTCGACCTGCTCGGCGGCGGCGGTGCCGATGGTGCCGAGGGCGTGGACGGCGGGGACGGGGCCGAGAATCTGGGCGGCGCCGACGGCCCGGACGACGACCCGCTCGCGTCGATCTGCCGGACCACGAGCCTCGGGCGGGCGCACTTCGCGCACCGGCTCACGGCCGTCGCGTCCTCGCGCGCCGAGCTGCGTGACCTTCTCGCCCGGACGCGCACCGGCGAGGAGCCGCTGCCGTCCGGGGTCCGCGTCGGCGCACGGGCCCCGCGGAGCAGCCGGGGCCCGGTGTTCCTCTTCACCGGCCACCCGGATCCGACCGGCGGTGCGGACTCGCCGTACTCCGACGCGATCGCCGAACTGGCAGCCGCCGAACCGGACTTCAGCCACGCCTTGGACCGGTGCGCCGAGGCGTCCGGCGGCCGGCCCGTGCCGTCCGCGTTCGCCGTCGCGTACGCGCTCGCCGAGCTGTGGCGGTCGTGGGGAGTCGAACCCGTCACCGTCCTCGGTCACGGCATCGGTGAGCTGGTCGCCGCGTGCGTGACGGGCGAGACAGGCCTGGAGGACGCACTTAGGGAGGCGGCCCGGACCGGGTGGGACACCACCGCTCCGGAACGGTTCACCGACGAACTCGCCGCGTTGCTCCGCGACGGACACCGGACCTTCGTGGAGATCGGGCCCGCCTCACCGCTCCTCGACCAGGCCCGGACGACCGAGCACACCGCGTTCCTGCCGTCGCTGCGCGCGGGAGAGGACCCCCGGCGCACCCTCCTGGACAGCCTCGGCGCGCTCTACACCCGGGGCGCCCGGATCGACTGGACGCGCGTGCACGGCGAGCCCGCCGGGCCACCCGCGTCGCTGCCCGGATACCCGTTCCAGCGCGAGCGCTACTGGCTCTGGACGGGTGACCCCCGCCCGGCAGAGGCCACGGTCGCGCACGAGGGCGGTCCGTTGGTCGCGCAGGTACGGCTCGTCGGCGCCGACGGCACACCCGTGGCGCTCGCCGACGGCGTACGCCTGGAGGCGGTGCCCGGTACGGCCGAGCCCTCCGTACGCGAAACGGAACGCCCGGACGCGCCCGGAACGCGGGGGTCCGAGCCGCACGACTCCGCCCCCGGGACCGAAGACCCCGCCGAGGTGGTGGCCGCCGTCGTCGGACAGGCCCGCGGCGCGGCCGTCACCGGCGACGACAGGCAACTGCCGCTGCGCAGCCTGGGCGTCGACTCGCTGATCGCGATGGACATCCGGCAGACGCTCGCCCGTCGGCTCGGCGTCGAACTTCCGCTGCGCGACCTGCTGGACGGCCGGAGCGTCGACGAGATCACGCGGACCGTCCGGGCGACCCGGCGCGGCGGCGACGCCGGCCGCACCGCGCAGCCCGAGGCGACCCTGGTCGCCGACCCGGCGGCCCGCCACGAGCCGTTCCCGCTCACCGACCTCCAGCAGGCCTACCTGATCGGCCGGACCGACGCCTTCGAACTCGGCAACGTCCCCACCTCCTTCCTCGTGGAGATCGACCTGGAGGAGACCGACCTCGACCGGCTCAACGCCTCCTTGCGGCAACTCATCGACCGGCACGACATGCTCCGCGCGGTGATGACCGGGGACGGGCGGCAGCGGGTGCTCGCCGAGGTCCCCGACTACCGGATCGCCACCGTCGACCTGCGGACCCGCGACGCCGCCGAACGGGCCCGCCGCCTCGCGGAGATCCACGAGGAGATGCGGCACCAGGTCCTGGACACCGAGGTCTGGCCGCTGTTCGACGTCCGGGCGACGCTGCTCGACGCGCGCACGACCCGGCTGCACCTGAACTTCGACGCGCTGATCGTCGACGGCCGCAGCTCCGGGCTGCTGTTCCGGGAATGGGCGCAGGCCTACCGGTCCGGGACGCCCGCCGCACCCGCCCCGGCCGTCACCTACCGCGACTATGTGCTCGCCCTCGCCGGGACCGACGCGACACAGCGCGAGAGGTCGCTCGCCTACTGGCGGGAGCGCGTCCACACCCTGCCGCCCGCGCCCGGTCTGCCGCTGCGGCCGGGACCCGCGCCGCGGCGGCCGGAGTTCCGCCACCGCACGGCCCGGGTCGAGCCGGAGGCGTGGCAGCGCTTCAAGGACCACGCAGCCACGGCGGGCATCTCGCCCTCGGCCGCCCTGTGCACCGCGTACGCCCAGGTGCTGGGCGCCTGGAGCGCCTCGCCGCGCTTCACGCTCAACCTGCTGGCGTTCAACCGGCGGCCCCTGCACGACGACGTCGCGAGGGTGGTCGGAAACCTCAGCACGACCACTCTGCTCGAAGTCGACACCGCGCCCGCCGAGGACTTCGCCTCGGGTGCGAGGCGGTTGCAGGACCAGTTGCTGACCGACCTCGAACACGGGCACGTCAGCGGCGTCGAGGTGCTGCGCGAGCTCAACCGCACCCGGGGCGGGACCGGCCTGGCGGGCATGCCCGTGGTCTTCACCAGCACGATCGGCTTCTCGGGGCAGGGCGACGGCGAGCGGGGCGCGCTCACGGCACTGACCACGCTCGGCACCTCCGGCCGGCTCGCCTCCAGCTCGGTGCGCACCCCGCAGGTGTGGCTCGACCACCAGGCGCTGGAGGAGGCCGGGGAACTGGTCCTCAACTGGGACGTGGTGGAGGAGATGTTCCCCGACGGGGTCGTCGACGGGATGTGGGACGCCTATCTGGACCTGGTACGGGACCTGTGTGGTGAGGAAGCGTGGCGCCGCCCGCCGACCGTGCTCGCGCCGGTGGCCGACCTGGAGACCCGTAAGGCGGTCAACGCCACGGACGCCCCGGTCCCCGCCGAGCTGCTGCACGACGCGTTCCTGCGGCAGGCGAAGGCCCGGCCGGACGCGCCGGCCGTCATCACCGCCGCCCGGACCCTCGGCTACGGCGAGGTGGACCGCCGCTCCGACCGGATCGCCCGATGGCTGATCGACCGCGGCGCGGGCCCCGGCGTCCTGGTCGGCGTGGTGATGGACAAGAGCTGGGAGCAGGTCGTCGCGGTGCTGGGCGTCCTCAAGTCCGGGGCCGCCTACGTACCGGTCGACGCCGCCGTGCCCGCGCGCCGACTCCGGATGATCATGGAGAGCGCGGGGATCGGGCTGGTGCTGACCCGGTCGGCGGTCGCGGACGGGCTCGACCTGCCCGAGGGCACCCGCGCGCTGCACGTCGACACCGAGCCCGAGGACTCCGGCGCGAGCGGCCCGCTGCCGCCCTCCCCGGCCCGGCCCGACGATCTCGCCTACGTCATCTTCACCTCGGGTTCCACCGGAGTGCCGAAGGGCGTGACGATCGAGCACGCCGGCGCGGTCAACACGATCCAGGACATCAACGACCGGTACGACGTGACCACACGCGACCGCGTACTGGCCCTGTCCGCGCTCCACTTCGACCTCTCGGTCTACGACGTGTTCGGCCTCCTCGCGGCAGGCGGGGCCGTGGTCCTGCCCGACGCGTCGGCACAGCGCGAACCGGCCGCCTGGCTGGACCTGGTGAACCGGCACCGCGTGACGATCTGGAACAGTGTCCCCGCGTTGATGGACATGTTCGTCGAACACGTCCGGGCCCTCGACGGCCCGCTGCCGCTGCGCGTGGTGATGATGAGCGGCGACTGGATCCCCGTGACCCTGCCCGGAGCCATCGCCTCGGTCCTGCCTGACGCGGAGATCTGGAGCCTGGGCGGCGCGACCGAGGCGTCCATCTGGTCGATCCTGCACCCGATCACCCACGTGGACCCGGACTGGACGAGCATCCCGTATGGCAGGCCGATGCGGAACCAGCGTGTCCATGTGCTGGACCAGGCCCTGCGGCCCCGCCCGGCCTGGGTCCCCGGCGACCTCTACATCGCCGGTACGGGCCTGGCCCGCGGCTACCTCGGCGACGAGGCGAAGACGCGCGCCTCGTTCCTGCGCCACCCGGTGACGGGGGAACGGCTCTACCGGACCGGTGACCTCGGGCGTCACCTGCCGGACGGCGACATCGAGTTCCTGGGCCGGGCGGACTCCCAGGTGAAGATCCAGGGGCACCGGATCGAGCTGGGCGAGGTCGAGGCGGCCCTGCTGCGCAGGCCGGACGTCCGCGCGGCGGCCGCGGTGGCCGAGGGCGAGCGGGGCGGCCCCCGACGCCTCGTCGGGTACGCCGTGTCGGACACTCCGGAGGACGAGCTGCGCGAGGCGCTCGGCCGGGAACTGCCCGGCTATATGGTGCCCGCCCGCATCGTGCTCCTGGACGAGCTGCCGCTGACCGCCAACGGCAAGGTGGATCGCGGCCGCCTGCCGTCGCCGGGCGAGACGGCCTCGCGCCCCGGCGCGGCCGTCGCCCCGCGCGACGCGACCGAACGGCTCCTCGCCGAGATCTGGGCCGAGTTCTTCGGACCCGCTGCCGCACCCGCCGACGGACCTGCCGAGGGACCCGCTGCCGCACCCGCTGACGGACCTGCCGACGGACCCGCCGAACGACCTGTCGACATCACCGCGGACTTCTTCGACCTGGGCGGCGACTCGATGCTCGCCGTGCGGATGATGGCCCGGATCAGGCAGCGCACCGGCAGGTCGCTGCCGGTGGCCACACTGCTCGCCCGGCCGACCGTCGCCTCGCTCGCCGAGGTGCTGCGCGAGCGGCCCGGCGACGAGAGCCGGCCGGCCCTCGTCACCCTCCGGGACGCCGGAACCCGGCCGCCGCTGGTCCTCGTCCACCCCGTCGGCGGCGATGTGCTCTGCTACGCCGGGCTCGCCGCCCTCCTCGACGACGACCAGCCGCTGCACGCCCTGCAGTACCCCGACCTCGACCCCGCGCCGCGAACCGTGGCCGACCTGGCCGCGCACTACACCGACGCGATCACCGAACGGTTCCCGCACGGCCCGTACCGGCTCGGCGGCTGGTCCATGGGCGGCGTCATCGCCCTGGAGACCGCCCGCCTGCTCACCGAGCGGGGCGCCACGGTCGAGCTCGTCGCGGCCATCGACCTGCTCGAACCGCCCGGCCGTGCCGAACCCGCCTCCGACGCGGCGCTGTTGGCCCGCTTCGCCCGCGACCTGGCCGGGCTGGCGGGACACGAGTGGAACCCCGACGCGGCCGAGTTCGAGCCCACGGGCGAGCGGTCCCCGACGGACGTACTCCTGACACGGGCCCGGCATGCGGCCGTACTGCCGGACGAGATAGACGAACCCACCCTGGAACGGCTCACGGGCCGGTTCCTGCGCCTCAGCCGCGCACTGGCCGACCACGAACCCACCGCGTACCGGGGCAGGGTCCGGCTCCTGCGGGCCATGGACGGAGCCACCGTCCCGACCACCCGGCGGTGGCTGGACCTCCTCGGCGACGAGGCCGAGAGCGTCGATGTGCCCGGCGACCACTACAGCGTCATGCGCGCCCCGAACCTCCAGACGCTGGCGGACGAGCTGGGCAAGGACCTGAACGACCTGTGACCCGAACGAGCGAGAACGCGGTGAACCCGCCGTACCGGGCGATTCCGCCGCTCCACCTGAACCAGCCCGACCGGGAGGACCGGATGACCGCCATGGAAGTGCCGACCCGGGCCGGGACCGGCCTCACCGCCGTCACCGTCATGGACCGCGTACGGGCGTACGCCTCGGACCTCCCGGCGCGCGCGCCCGACATCGAGCGACTGGGCCGGCTTCCCGCCGACGTACTCGACGGCCTGAAGGCCACCGGGCTGCTGCGCGCCGCCCTGCCCCCGCCGCTGGGCGGCGTCGAGATGACGGTGCCGCAGGTCACGCGGGCGGTGGACCTGCTGGCCGAGGGGGACGCCTCGGTCGCCTGGTGCGCGGCCGTCGCGCTGAACTCCTCGCTGGCGGTGGTCTCGCTGCCCGGGGAAATGTTCACCGGGCTGTTCCCGGACCCGGACCTGATCACGGCGACCGTGCTGCCGCCGGCCGGCCGGGCGGTCCGGAGGGACGGCGGCTACCTCCTGTCCGGCCGCTGGACCTACGGCAGCGGGATCACCCACGCCGACCGGGTGATGGCCGGGTTCCAGACCCCGCAAGGCGCCCCGAGGATCGCCGTCTTCGACGCCGCGCACGTGCGGGTGCTCGACACCTGGAACACCACCGGGCTGCGTGGCACCGGCTCCCACGACTTCGAGGTCGCCGACCTGTTCGTCCCGGAACGGCACACGTTCGCACTCGTGCCGCCCGGCTCCCGGCAGGAGCCGCTCCACCTGCGCGCCGACAATCTCGGACTCAAGATGGCCGGCGTGCCGCTCGGCATCGGCAGGTCCGCCCTGAAGGCCGCCACGGAGATCCTCACCGCCAGGCGGTCCGCGCTGCCCCGGACGGGCGTCCCTGCCGACCTCGCGCACGCCGAGTCACTGATCGGCGCGGCGGACGCCTATGTGTACTCCACACTGGACAAGGCCTGGGCCGCACAGGCGGCGGGGCGGGCACCCGAACGCGGCACGGCCGCACTGGCCCGCCAGTTCGCACACCGGGCCTGCCGGGAGGCCGTCCAACTCCTGTACGACGTCGTGGGATCGGCCGCCGTCTACACCGAACGCACCCCGCTCGACCGGTGTCTGCGCGACGTCATCACCGCGGGCCGCCATGTCGCGTCCGCGGAGAAGATCCTGGACGGCGTGGGCGACCTGCGACTCGGCGGCGACCCGGCCTCACCCCACCTGTGATCCGGCGCTCCCGAGACGGAGGCGCGGAACCGTTGATCGACGAACTGCTCCCCGACTCGGTGGTGGCGGTGGAGACCTACGGCGATGACGAGGCCTCGCTGTACCCCGAGGAACAGGCGGTCGTGGCCAGGGCGGTGGACAAGCGCCGCCGCGAGTTCGCCGCGGTGCGCGCCTGTGCTCGTCGCGCCATGGAGAAGCTCGGTGTGCCACCGGCCCCCGTACTGCCCGGCGAGCGCGGTGCTCCCCAATGGCCACGGGGCCTGATCGGCAGCATGACCCACTGCCACGGCTACCGGGCCGCCGCCCTGGCCCGCGCCGCCGACCTCGCCTCCCTCGGTATCGACGCCGAACCCCACGCGCCCCTCCCGCTCGGCACCCTCCCCTGTGTCGCCCTCCCCGCCGAACGCGAACGCCTGACGCCACTGGCCGCCCACCGGCCCGAGGTTCACTGGGACCGACTCCTGTACAGCGCCAAGGAGTCCGTCTACAAGGCATGGTTCCCGCTGACCGGCAGGTGGCTGGACTTCGACGAGGCCGACATCGAGATCTCCGCAGGGCCCGGAACGGCGTGGCACGGCGCCTTTCACGCCGAACTCCTCGTTCCCGGACCGGTCCTGGGCGGTCGCCGCGTCAGGTGCTTCGAGGGACGCTGGACGGTCGGCCGGGGTCTGATCGGCACGGCGGTGACGATTCCGCACGCCTGAGCCCCACCCGACGCAGTGAGGGAACCGGGCAGGACGGGCCGAGCCGGACGGCGACCCGCCGGCCCCCGGCCGATTCAAAGCCCCGGGCGCGTGAACGTCACATGCACGACCCCGCCGGGCGACGACGCGGCCTCGACCTCGTAGTCCTTCTCCAGATCCTGCAGTCCGTCCCACAGCCGTACGCCCCGGCCGAGCAGGATCGGCACCACCGCGACATGCATGTGGTCGACGAGCCCGGCGGCGAGGAAGTCGCGGAGCAGGGAGGGTCCGCCGCCGATGCGGACGTCCTGGCCGTTAGCTGCCTCGCGGGCCGTTTCCAGGGCCTGGGCGGGTGAGACGTCGAGGAAGTGGAAGGTCGTGCCGCCCTCCATCTGGATGGACGGCCGAGGGTGGTGGGTGAGGATGAACGTCGGTGTGTGGAAAGGCGGGTTGGGCCCCCACCACCCCTTCCAGTCCGGGTTCTCGTGCCATCCGGGGTAGCCGAACTTCCCGGCGCCCATGATCTCGGCGCCGATCCCGGGGGTGAACTGCCGTACGAAGGCGTCGTCGAGGCCGCCGCTCCCACCGGAACCGCCGGCCGTCTCGTGCCACCAGCGGGTGGCGAACATCCACTCGTGCAGTCGTTCGCCGGCGTGGCCGAACGGTGCGTCCTGGCTGGGACCCTCACCGGTGCCGAAGCCGTCGAGCGAGACGGAGAAGTTGTGGACGCGGGCGAGTGACATGGCTGACGGCTCCTTGCCTGCTGCTCGGAACGCTCATGAAACCATGACTAAAGGGTACAGGAGGGCATATATGTGCAGGTCGGGGCTGGGATGAGGTGCGTGATCGTCTCCCGGTCCTCAGCCGAGCTGCTCGGCCAGGCCGACGATGATGCCCTCCGGTCCGCGCACGTAGCAGAGCCGGTAGACGTTCTCGTACCGCGCCAACTCGCCGACGAGTTCGGCGCCGTGCGTGCGCAGGCGGGCCACGGTGTCCTCGATGTCGTCGACGGCGAACATGATGCGACGGATGCCGAGCGTGTTCGCGGGTGCGTCCTTCGGCCCGGCGCTGACCGCCTTCGGGGTGTGGAACCTCGCGAGCTCGACGCGGCCGTGGCCGTCCGGCGTCCGCAGCATCGCCACGTCCTGCCGGACGCCGTCGAGCCCGATGACCTGCTCCACCCAACGTCCCTCGACCGGTGACGTGCCTTCCAGCTCCATGCCGAGTTCGACGAAGAACGCGACGACGGCGTCGAGGTCGTCGACGACGATGAGGACGTTGTCCAGCCGCTGGATCGCCATGCCGGGCCTCCTTGCTCCGGGACGGCCACGGTGGCCGTGTCCACCCCTGGGACGGAGCGGCGCCGCCGTTCTCGACATCGCCGGTCACATCCCCCTCCGGAAATCCTCGCGCGACGGCGCCCGCCACGCGCCCGGAGTGGCCGAAGCCCGAGTGCGGCGGCGCCGGTGGTTGCCGCGTCAACCGTTGACGCGGCAACGGTCTTCCGTCGGCGCGCGCACCCCGGGCGAGGTCACGCGTCCTGTTGCGGCTTGCGGAACGCGGTCGCAGCATGGAAGTGAGACGCGCGTTCCCACGGCACAACTCACGCCGTGAACCTCACACTTCTCCGGATTTCCTGCCCCCCGATCCTCTCCGGACATCCCGTGATCGACCATGACGGTGCGCTCTCTGTTCTGGCCACGTGAAGCCGCCCAGGACGTCCACCTCGTCCCGGGCGTCGTAGGGCCACGGCTGGACCACCTGCTCCATATCGAGGACACGTTGGGGAACCGGCGGGCCGACAACCCGCAGGCCGGCGTGACCGTCTCGTTCAGGGAGAACTTCGTCGCGGGTGCGGCGGGGACCGCCGGTGTCACCGTCAACGGCACCACCGGTGAGGTGACCGTGACGGCGCCGCTGTCGGCCTCGCCGCGGCTGCTCGACTTTCTCGTGGTGGCCACGGTGAGAGAGGGCGCGTCGACGTTCACCACGCACAAGCGGTTCCACATCCACAGCTCCATCACCCGGATGTGGCTCACGCCCGACACGCTCACCGTGCATCAGGGAGTCCGCAGAAACCGGTTCACGCTGCTCGCGGAGTTCGCCGACGGCCTCTTCGGCGATCTGACGGCGTGGTGCCCGGAGACGTCACCGTCGGGCGCGGACCGCACCTTCGTGCGGCTGTCCGGCTCCGTGTCGCCCGCGATCGTCTGGACCACCAGCGCGGCGGCCACGACCGGTGTCGCCTCGGCCACGGGGCTGCTGACCGGCGCGGCCAACACCGGCAACGCCACGATCACCGCGACGCTCCCGGCGCCGTTCTCGATCAGCGCGCCCGGCACGGCCAAGGCCACCGGCCCCTGGAACACCCCCGTCACCCTCACCCTGATCGACGGCCCCGGCTTCGGCGCCCTGGCCGACTCGGTCAACGTCCTGATCCTGCCCGACGGCTTCACCGCCGCCGACCGGGCGGGCTTCGAGAAGCTCGCCCGGGGCATCGTGACCCGGCTGCGCAAGCGGCGCCGCACCCGCCCGTACGACCTGCTGAAGGACAAGTTCAACTACTGCATGGCATGGGTCGAATCAGCCCAGGCCGGAATCAACGCCCGTGAGGTGACGCGGCGTTCGAATGCGTCCGGCACCCGGGCCGAGGCACGCGAGACCGACACGGCCGTGCCGGCGGGCGGTGCGGCGGCGGCCGTGCACATCGCCGCTCCCTCCACGCCGGCCACCAATGATCTGTTCCTGCTGAACGAACCCGACTCGGCGTTCGCGTACAGCCTGGGCGAACGGCCCGCGGCGGAGCGGTTCTCCGAGATGAGGGTGGCCGTTCCCCATCCGTCACGCTTCGACGAGCAGGATTTCGACGACTTCCTCGGTGCCCTGCGCGACCCGGCGGGAACGACTGTCGGCGGCAACTGGGTCCGCGGCGGCAAGGACGAGGACCGCATCCTGATGCTGGTGCACACCCGGCGCAACGGCGGCGGCAACAGGCACCGTTCGCCCTCGGGCCGGACCATCGGCATGACGACCGACGACGAGGACCACCACCGGATCGAGGACGCCACCGGCGGCCTCGGCAAGAACCTCCTCCCGGACACGATCCCCACGGTCCATCTGGACGCCTGGACCACCGCGGCCCACGAACTCGGCCACTCCATGGCCCTCCAGGACGAGTACGGCGGTGGCGGCGCCCTGCCCGCGACACGGGTGGCCAGTCTCGCCTCCGTCCCGAACGTACAGCCCCGCAGCACCCTGCTGACCGGCGGCAACCTCGACGCCGACAAGGTGAAATGGCGCTGGCCGCGGCTGCGCAGGGCGGGTGTGCTCGACGCGCAGCCGGCGGACCTGGGCGGTTCGGTCTACCGGGTCATGCTGGAGGCCGGCCACGCCAACCAGTTCGTGGTCGGAGATGTCGTGCGTTTCCGGCGACGGCCGCTGGTGAGCGCCCCGGCGCCCAGCGACCGGTTCATCGTCACCTCCGTCGCCGATCCCGAGATGGAGCTGGAAGCGCTGACGGCGGCCGTCTTCACGGTCGCGGACTTCCCCGCCGGTTCCCTGCTGATCTGCCCCGTGCGCGCACCCGACCCGGACCCGGCCACCCGGGTGTTCGGCGACGACCTCGAACTGCTGCACACCACGGTCCGAGCCCGCATCAACGCCACCCGCAACCCGCTCAACGCGGCCGACGGCGCCCCCGCCAACCAGCCGTGCACCGGCGCCGGACTGCCCACACCGACCCCGGCGACCAACTTCGCCGCGGGCACCGTCCCCTCCCCGCCGCGCTTCTCCTCCTGGATCGTCGGGCTGTACGAGAACGGCGTCATCTTCGACTGCGACGTGTACCGGCCGACCGGCATCTGCATCATGCGCAGGCAGCAGTTCGGCCCGCCCGGCGCACCCGACCAGGCCTACCAGTTCTGTCCCGTCTGCCGCTACGCCATGGTCGACCTCCTCGACCCCACCCAGCACGGCCGGATCGACATCGACTACGGACCCAGGTATCCGACATGAGCGACGACGACCGGTCCACCCTGCACGCGGTGGCGCGACATCTGACGGCGGCCGTCGAGCCGCTCGACAGGGCTTTCCGCGACGCCGAGTCCTTCCGGCGGCTCATGTGGCAGCTGGGCTGGGACGTACAGGGGCTGCCGCCCAGCTACCCGGCCGTGGCCGACGCCGCCGTACAGGCCGCCGCGGCGGCCGGGGCGCTCGCCGACGACGCCGGACCCGACGAGATCGTCGCGGTGATCGAGGCGGTCGGGGACGTCTATCTCGCGATGGACGGGCTCGGCGACGTACCGCCCGGGGTCGATCCGGCGGCGATGGGCGAACTGGCCCGCAACCTCTTCGAGTTCCTGCTGGCGGAGTATCTGCTGGCCGAGGTGCCGCGGTTGTTCTCGGTCCTCGAACTCCTGGGTGTGGTGCGCTTCGAGGCCGTGGAGCCCGCGGGCGCCCGGCCGGGGTTCGTCCGGACGCGTTTCGAGTGGGAGCGGCTGCCCGAGGTGCTCGCCGATCCGGTGGACGTCCCCGCCCGGGTACTGGGCTGGGGCACCGCGGATTTCGAGTTCCGCAAGGCGGCCGAGCTGCTGGGCGAGCTGACGCTCGCGCTGGGCCTGTCGTCCTCGGTCGGCCCGGTGTCGTCGGCCTACGCGCAGGCCGTCCAGGACCTGGCGACCGGGCCCCCGGCGCGCCCGCTGCGGCACGGGCTGACGATGCCGTTCTTCGACGTACCGGTGGCCGGATCGTACGACGATGTGGGGCTGGCGGTCACCGAGTTGCCGGCCGAGGGCGCTGCCCTGCCGGGGATGGTGATCGGGCCGATGGTGCCGGACGGCATCGACCAGGACATCGATCTCGGCGGCCGCTGGACGTTCCGGCTGAGGGCGGGCACGGATCTCGCCGAGCAACTGGGTGTGGTGCTGCGGCCCGGCGAGACCTCGGTCCGCTATCCGTTCGCGCCGGGTCACGCCCTCCCGTCGGCGGGTCTGGGCTTCTCGCTCCTCTTCGCCCCCGACACCCCGGCGGTGCTCTTCGGCGAACCGGGCGGCAACCGGCTGGAGTTGGCCGGCGGGACCGTGTCCGTCGCGGTCGATGTGCGGGGCGGCGAGGTCGAGGTCGTGCTCGGCGCGGAGGCGCGCGGGGCGGCGCTGGTGCTGTCGGCCGGTTCGCTGGACGCCTTCCTCGGCTCGGTACTGGGCGGCGGGGACTCCCGGGTGGAACTGCCGCTGGGCCTCTTGTGGTCGACCCGTACGGGTCTGGACTTCCAGGCCGGCGCGGGGTTCGAGGTGACGCTGTATCCGCACGCCGGACCGGGCGTGCTGCGCTTCGACCGGGTGGACCTCGCCGTGCGCGGGGAGGCCGGCGCGGGGGTGACCCCGGCGGTGGACCTCCGTGCGTCGGCGGCCCTCTCCGGTGCGCTGGGTCCGGTCGCGTACACCGCCGACCGGCTCGGCGTGCACCTGCCGGTCCGCTTCGAGCCGGGCAACGCGGGCCCGTTCGACGTCGGCTTCGAGGTGCTGGCGCCGTCCGGCCTCGGTCTGGTGATCGACGCGGGCGGAGTGGTGACGGGCGGCGGCTTCATCGGGATCGACCCGGAGTCCGGCCGCTACACCGGCATCCTCGAACTGGAGATCCTGGACATCGGCGTCACCGCCGTCGGCATCCTCGACACCAAGGACGCCCAGGGCGCCGACCTGCCCGCGCCGGGCTTCTCCCTGCTGATCGCGATCTCGGCCGAGTTCCCGCCGATCCAGCTCGGCTACGGGTTCACCCTCAACGGGGTCGGCGGGCTCGCGGCGGTCAACCGCCGTCTGGACACGGACGCGTTCCTGTCCGGGGTGCGCACCGGTGCCGTCGACGCGGTCCTGTTCCCGCAGGACCCCGTGGCGAACGCGCACACACTGGTCTCCAACCTCACGACGATCTTCCCCGTCGCACCGGGCCGCTCCGTGTTCGGGCCGATGGCCATCCTCGGCTGGGGCACCCCGACACTGGTCCGCGCCGAGCTCGGAGTGCTGCTCGACGTGCCGGACCCGGTCATCTTCGCGCTCGTCGGGCAGGCCTCCGTGGCCCTTCCCGAGGACTTCCCGGTCGTCTCGCTCCAGATCGACGTCGTCGCCGTACTGGACACCGCCAAGCGGCTGCTGGCCGTGGACGCCTCGCTGCACGACTCGTACGTGGCGGCCTTCCCGCTCTCCGGTGACATGGCGCTGCGGCTCTCCTGGGCCGATCCCCCGAATCTCGCACTGGCGGTCGGCGGGATGAACCCGCAGGTCACCCCGCCGCCCGGATTCCCCGACCTGCGCCGGGTCACCATCGCGCTCGGCACCGGCGACAACCCACGGGTCAGCCTGGAGGCCTACCTCGCGTTCACGTCCAACTCGCGGCAGTTCGGCGCCCGCGCCGAGCTCTACGCGGAGGCCGGCGGGTTCGCCGTCAAGGGCTGGCTGGGCTTCGACGCGCTGCTGGTGGTCGCCCCGCTGTCGTTCCGTGTCGACTTCGACGCCGGGATGGGCCTGTTCCACGGCTCGGACCGGATCGCGGGCATCTCCGTCGAAGGACACCTGACCGGTCCGGCGCCCTTCCACGCCTGGGGCAAAGGCTGTCTGTCGCTGCTGTTCTTCGACATCTGCGTGCCCTTCGACGCCGAGTTCGGCGAGCGGCGCGAGAACCTGCTGCCGCCGAGCGACCCGTGGCCCCTGCTCGAAGCCGCGATCAGCAGGGCCGACAACTGGTCACCCGGTCTGGCCCCCGACCTCGCCGCGGCCGTCGCCCTGCGGCCCCCGCCGGACGCCTCCGGCACCCCGCTGCTGCACCCGATGGGCTCGGCGACCCTGCGCCAGACGGTCCTGCCCCTCAACCGGCCGCTGGAGCGCTTCGGGCAGTACGAGATCCAGGGCCCCGACCGCTTCGACCTGCGCGACGTCTCCGTCGGGGACTCCCTCACCACGGACTTCGACGTGGTCCGCGAGTACTTCCCGCCCGGCGACTTCGAGGACCTGTCGGAGACGGAACAGCTCTCACGGCCCTCGTTCGAGGAGATGGACGCCGGGGTCGGCGTCGGCGGGGACTTCGTCGACGGGCCGCTCGCGGCGCTGAAGTCGGCACGGCTGGAGTACGAGACCCGGATCATCGACGCGCCCTGGCAGGACCGGCCCGCTCCCCGCGCGCCGCTGGAGCGGGAGTTCCAGCTCGTCACCGTGGCGCGGGGCAGCCGTGCGGTGTCGGCCTGGGAGAACACCGGCAGCGGCAGGTTCACCGCCGCCGTCCCCGCCGACCGGGGCGTCGTCCTCGCCGCGGAGACGTACGGCGTCGCCTCGCTCGACACGCTCGCCGCGCGCGACGATCTCGGAACCGGCCTCACCAAGGGAGCGGCGTACGGGGCGCGGAAGCGGGCGGGTGACCGGACCGGCCTGCAGGTGGTGCCCGCGCACGAACTGGCGGGTGTGCCATGACCACCCCGGCCTCGTACGCCTTCCTGCCATGGCTGCGCCGCGGGCTGGCACGGGAGATCGACCGGCCCGACGGCACGACGACGGGAGCGGCGCGGGCCGCCGTCCCGATCACGCTGGGGATCGACGCGGCGGGCGAACGGCGCCCGGTGACCACCCCGTTCGAGCTGTACGGCCCCGGCGAGGTCGCCGCCCTCGATCCGCGGGTGGTGATCCGCACCGTACCCGGGCCCGACGAGAACGACGCCGAGCCGAGCTGCTTCCCCGCGGTCGAGTTCGCGCAGCCCGACTTCCCCTGGCGGTTCACCCCGGCCCGCGCCGAGGACACGCGCGGGCGGCTGCGGCCCTGGATCGTCCTGGCGGTGCTGCCCGAGCACGCCGTCGTGGAGGAGAGCACCGCCCTGGGCGACGGAACCCTCGCCGCGATCACCGTGGACAGCGGCGGGAGCCTGCCCCTGCTGACGCAGAGCTGGGCGTGGGCGCACGTACAGCTCGACGGGTTCGACGCGGCGGCGGAGACATTGGACGAGGTCGTGCGCCACCAGCCCCGACGGGTCCGGTCCCGGCTGGTCGCCGCACGCCGACTGGCGCCGCGCACCCGCTACCGGGCGTTCCTGGTCCCCGCGTTCGAGCGGGGCAGACTGGCGGGGCTGCGCGCGTCACTGGACGACACGGTCGACGCACTCACGCCCGCCTGGCAGCCCGGCGCCGTGCGCGTGCGCCTGCCCGTGTACTACGCGTGGAGCTTCCAGACCGGTGAGGCCGGGGACTTCGAGACGCTCGCGCGCCGGCTGCGGGCACGTCCGGTGGACGACCGCACCGGCCTGCGGGACATGTTCGTCGGAGCACCGGACCCGGCGCTGCCGCCCGCGGCCGGCGCGCCGCTCGCGATGGAGGGCGCGCTGATCGCCCCGGACGCGGTGAGCGGCCCGTGGAGCGCGCAGGAACGCGGCCCCTTCGTGACGGCGCTCGCCGCCCTCCTCAACCGGCCCGCCGACCTGCTTCAGACCCCCGGCGGCCCGCTGACGGTCGCTCCTCCGCTGTGGGTGCGCTGGCAGGCCGCCGCCGGCCGGCTGCTCACACAGAGCGGCGCACCGCCGCGCTGGTTCCACGAGCTGAACGCCGACCCGAGGCTGCGTGCGGCGGCCGGGCTCGGCGCCGACGTCGTACGCGCCCACGACCAGCAGCTGATGGCAGAGGCCTGGAACCAGGTCGAGGGCATCCTCGCCGCCAACGCCGAACTGCGCCGGGCGCAGGCCTCGCGTGCCGCGTCCGAGCGGCTGCTGGAACGGCATCTGCTGCCGCTGCCCGCGGTGGACTTCCTGACCGTGACAGCGCCGCTCCACGCGCGGTTCACATCCCCCGGCGCGCCGGCGATCACCATCCACGAGCGGCTGCGGCGCAGCCCGGTACCGGACGCCGCGCTCGACGGCGGCCTGCGGCGGGCGCTGCGCCCGGCCGGACCGGTGGGCCGCAGGGCCGCCCGGCTGCGGGTGGACGGCACGGCGCCGCTGCTCGCCCGGCTCAACACGGCACAGGTGCGGGCCCGGCCGCCCGTGGCGACTCCGGCCGTGCTGGTGACCCGCGCCCGGGTGATCGAGGCCCTGGCCCGCGAGGGCGCCCTGCCGCACGCCGTACGCCCGGTCGCGGCGGGGGTCGCGGTCGCGCTGGGCACGGCCGCCGCCGCCCGCACCTCGCGACGCCCGGCCGGGCGCGTCGCTGCACTGGCGGCCGGATCGGCGGCGCTCGCGCGAGCGAGCAGGGCACGACGGGCCGCCCTGGACCGACGGCATCTGCTGGAGGCGGACGCCGGGCCCGAGGACGTCCGGGCCGTGCGACCGGCCCGTGACTTCGTGCCCGCGATCAGCGCACCCGGCCGGTGGGACACGGGCCCGGTGCCGGTGGACGTACCACCCGCGCAGGCGCTGGCCGCCGCCGCGCGCTTCCAGGACGCGTACGCCGACCTGCTGGGCGACCTCAACGCCCCTCCCGCGCCCGGGCCACGGCTGACGGTCGCGAACCTCGACGGGCTGGCCGAGTCACTGGCCGACCGGGTGCGGCCGGACCTCACCGTCGCCGAGGGCCTGCGCCACCGGCTGACCGTCGCACCCTGGGTGCGCTGGGAGTTCGGGGACCCGCTGGAGCCCGTGATGGCCGCGCCGTCGATCGAGACACCGATGTACGAGCCGCTGCGGGACCTGGGCCAGGAGTGGCTGCTGCCCGGCGTGGGCCGCATTCCGCCCGACACGGCGACACTGCTGAAGACCAACCAGCGCTTCATCGAGGCGTACATGGCCGGGCTGAGCCACGAAATGGCCCGCGAACTGCTCTACCACGAGTTTCCCACCGACCAACGCGGCACGTACTTCCGCCAGTTCTGGGACGTGCGCGGGACCGTCGGCCCCGGCGGCGGAGCGGCGGACCCGGCGACACTGCGCGACATCGACGAGATCCACCGCTGGGGGCCCGCCACCGCCCTCGGCGCGCACACCGGACGCAGCCCCGCCCCGCGCGAGGGCCATGTGGTGCTGCTCGTCAAGGGCGAGATCCTGCGCCGCTTCCCGAACACCCTGGTCTACGCGGTGCGTACGGTCCTCGACCAGGGACAGCGGGCACTGGGCGACCAACGCAGGTTCCCGGTGTTCGAGGGGCGGCTCGACCCGGACATCTCCTTCTACGGATTCGATCTGCTGCCGCAGGACGTCCGAGGCGACGACAACCCGCAGAACGACCAGGGCTGGTACTTCATGCTCCAGGAGCAGCCCACCGAGCCGGTGTTCGGTCTCGACCCGGACGACGGGCACTACGCGGCACCGCCCACCACCTGGAACGACCTCAACTGGGCGCAGCTCGTGGCGGACCCGGCGGCGCTGGCCACCCTCGGTCACATCGACCTGGACGCGGAGCTGCCCGACACCACCCAGGTGGCCCCGGCGCCGGGAGAGCCGCCGCTCGCCTGGCACGCCGAGCACGGCCGCGGCGCCACCGGCGCCAACGGCTCCGATCTGGCCTATGTGACGCTGCAACGGCCGTTCCGGGTCGCCATCCACGGCTCGGACCTGCTCCCGGAGGAGAACACCCCATGAGCGACAGGGCGGAGCGGCTGCGCGCGGCCCGGGCGGCGGCACAGGACGAGCGGGGCAGAGCGGCCGGGCGGCTCGCCGCGGCACGCGACGCGCTCGCCGCCGCGCCCGACGCGGACCGGCGGCGTCTCACCGAGGAGCACGCCCGCGCGCTGGCGGCCCTGCACACCGCGCGGGCCGACGAGCGGCAGGCCCTGGACACGCTCGGCAGCGAACTGGCGCGGCTCGTCACGGACCCGCTGCGGCGGATCGGCGGACTCGACGCCCGCTTCCCGGTGGCGCTGCTTCCCGTACGACTGGAGACCCGCTTCCGGCGGGACAGGGGGAGCAGGTCCGGGCGGCTGCTGGTGCGGATCTATCCCGACGGACTGCTCGCGCACGGCTTCGAGCCGCTGCTCACCGACGCGGAGGCGACGGCCGGCGAGGCGTACTGGCGGCGGGTGCGGGACGACGGCATGACGGAGGCCGATGCCTGGACCGCGCTGGTCGCGGAGGCGACGCCGGAGCGCGCGGCATGGATCGTGGCGCGAACCGAGCCGACCCAGGACGGCGGCACCCCGGTCTTCCCGCCGCGCGAGCCACGGCCGCCCGGCTGGCACCGGGCGCCCGAGGCGCCCCTGCTGCCCGACCGCTGGATCGTCAGCTGCCTGCGGGGCGGGTCGGTGGTGCACCGGGTGATCGGGAAACCGGTGCGGGAGGGCCTGGCGTTCACGCTGCGGATGAGCGGCGACGGCGAGGAGGAGAGCCTCGACGACTCCGTCGCGCTGACCCCCGACGGGCTGTCCGTGGAGCCCGCGCTGCGGTGGGCGTACTCCTTCGACGAGGCCGTCGAGGCGGGGATGGCGGTCGTCGTCCCGCTCACGACCGTGGATCTCGCGACGGGCTTCGACCAGGTCCTCGCCACGGGGGTGCGCACCACACAGGATCCGCTGCGGCAGGCCGAGGAACTGGCGGGCCTTCTCGACGGGCTGCGGTTCAGCCGTGGTTGGGCGTTCGTGCCGCAGGGCGCCAGGACCAACAACTCCGCCGACGCGCCCTCGGACCACCCCCGGGCCGACCCGGCGGGCGCGGCGAGCTTCGCCGTGGCGCGGGGCGCGCCCGCCGCCGGGCCCGGCACCGACGGGCGGCGATTCACGACCGCGCTGGGCCTGGCCCCGGCGATCGCCGACCATGTCGCCGGTGCCGGACGCGACGAGCAGACTCCCGCGCGGGCGATGGCCGCCGCCCTGTGGCCCGCCACCGTGGGCCACTTCCTCGACCAGATGATGACCCCCGACATCGGTGAGGCCACGGCGCGGGCCCTGCGCGCCCACGCCGACGCGCACGTCCGGGCGCGCGGGCCGCTGCCCGCCTTCCGCGCGGGAGCGGTGCCGTACGGGCTGCTGCCGGTCAGCTCCCTGGCGCGGTGGGCGCCCGAGCCCGGCGCCGAGAAACCGCTGGGCGAGGCCATGCCCGGCTGGCTCAGGCTGCTGCTGCGCGGCTGGCGGACCGCCGCGGACACCGTCCCGCGACTGGGCCGCTCCACCGACCCGGACGCCGATCTGACCGAGGTGTTCGGGCAGCACGCCAGCGCGCAGGGGGCACAGATCCGCAAGGTCCTGGGACCCGACCTGCACACGAACCTGTTCGGGTTCCTCGGCCTGGACCCCGGCCCCTGGCGCGCCCTGGAGCGCACCACGGCACAGGCCCTGCTGGACGAGCTGGGGGACGACGGGCCGCGCAGGGCGCGGGCGCTGCGGCTCACCTTCGGCGATCTCGCCCATGACTTCGCCGGACCGATGGTCCAGCGCGAACCGCTGTCCGAGACCGAGCCGCTGGTCGTCAACTACCTGGCCTGGCTGCGCACCGCCTCACCCGAGGCGCTGCGCGACCAGCGGGCGACGCCCACCGGACGCCGACCCCAGCCCCTGCTGTTCCTGATGCTCCGCCACGCCCTGCTGCGCGCGTACGACACGGCCGCGCTGGACCTGCTCACCTGGCGCGGGCTCGCCGCCGTCGACGAACGCTTCGAGGCGGAACTGATCGACGTGGTCCCGGGCCGGCGCGGGCCCGACCCGACGGCCTGGACCCGGTTCGACCAGCGACTGACCGGCGTGACCGGCGACCGTACCCTGGGCGTCTTCCTCGCCGACCCGCGCGCCGGGCGGCAGACCGGCCCCGCCGAGGTACGCCGGGCACTGGCGCCGCTGCATCGGATACGCGAGGACCTGCGCGCCCTGGAACAACTGCCCAGCGCCGAACTGGAACGCCTCTTCACCGAGACCCTGGACACCTGCTCGCACCGGCTCGACCCGTGGATCACCTCGCTGAGCACCCAGCGCCTCGCGCGGATGCGGCAGGCACAGCCCCTCGGCGTCCACGTCGGAGGCTACGGCTGGATCGAGGACCTGCGGCCGGATCCCGCACCGGAACTCGTGCCGGTCGGCGTCGGCGCCTCGGCCGAGCCAGCCCGCGCGCGCACGGACTCCGGCGGCCATGTCCACGCCCCTTCGATGGCCCACGCCGCCACCGCCGCCGTGCTGCGCGGCGCGCGACTCGCCCGCGGCGGGCAGGAGGCGTACGCCGTCGACCTCTCCTCCCGGCGGGTACGGGCCGCTCTCGCGCTGATCGACGGCGTGCGCGCGGACCAGCCTCTGGGCGCGGGGCTCGGACACCGCTTCGAGCGCGGGCTGCACGAGGGGCACCCCGGGGTGGAACTCGACCGCTTCATCGACGACCTGCGCGCGCTGTACCCCCTGGTCGCGAACAAGACGCAGGACAGCGGGGAGCCCGCGGAGTCGGTGGCCGCCCGCAACGTCGTCGACGGGCTTCGGCTGCGTGCCGCCCGGCGTGCCGGGACCATCCCGTGGGGCAGCGCAGGGCTCACCCCGAACACCGCCCAACGCGCGGCGATCGAGGACGAGTTGCGCAAGCTCGACGACGCCGTCGACGCGGTCGCCGACCTGCTGCTCGCCGAGTCGGTCCATCAGACACTGCGGGGCAGTCCGGCCGCCGCCGGGGCCACCCTGGACAGCCTCGCCAAGGGCCACCGCCCGCCCGAGCCGGACGTGGTAAGGACACCACGCGGCGGCGGCGTGCTGCACCAGCGGGTCGCACTCGTCCTCTCCGCGACGGACCTGCCGCCCGAGTGGCAGGCGCTCGGCGCGACGCCCCGGGCACGGGCCGCGCCCGAGCTCGACGCCTGGCTCGGCGCGCTCCTGGGGCCGCCCGCCCGACTGGGCTGCGTCGCCACGGCCGAGGGCTCGGCACCGCGCACGGTCACGGCGGCGGATCTCGCGCTCGCGCCGGTCGACTGGCTGCTGCACGCCGCCGCGCTCCAGGCGGGCGCCGCGTCGGCCGAGCTGGACCGGCGGATCGCCTGGGAGGTCACCGGGGCGAGCGGGCCCGACACCGCCGTCACCGTCGACCACACGGACGCGGGGAGCGCCGCCCTCAGCTTCGCCGAGGCGCTGGAGCTGCTGTCGGAGGTGGCGCGCGCACTCGGCCACGCGCGACCGCTCACCCCGGCCGACCTCGTCGCGCCCGAGCAGGAGGCGGCCCTCGCCTCGGCTGATCCGATGACCGCGGAGAACGACGGCCGCGCCGACACGGCGGAGACCGCGCTCGACGCCACCGCCCAGCGGCTCGGCGACGCCCTCACCGACGTCCGCGCCGCACCGGAAGGCACCGCCACCGGCCTCACCGCCCTGCGCGCGGCACTCCTGGAGGCCACGGCCCTCGGTGTCACCGACGCCTTCCCGCCCACCCGCCACGACGCCGCACCGGCCGCACGCGACACACTGCTGACGCTCGCCGACGCGGCGGCGGCCGAGCTCGACCGCCGCATCGCCGCCCGCTCCGGCGCCACCGACGCCGCGCAGCGGCTGCACGCGGTGTTCGGCCGGGCGCTTCCCGTACTGCCCCCGTTCCGTCCGGCCGCACCCGAGGCGCTCGCCCCCGCGCTGGCCACCGAACCCGCCCTCGGCGCCGACCCGGACGGCACGGTGGAGGGCTGGCTCGCCGGGGTGCTGCGCGTCCGCGAACCCCTCGACGCCTGGCGACAGGTGATCGTCTACGCCCGGACGACCGGCACAGCGCTCGAACGCCCCCGCATCGCCCAACTCCCGCCGCAGGAAGACGCCGTGTGGGCGGCGCTCACCCACCCGGCGGGACAGCCCCACCGCTCCGGACTGACCTCGCTCGCCCTGTTCGGCAACCTGCCGGCGGTCGACGCGCCCTGGAACGGACTGCTCCTCGACACCTGGCCCGAGATCCTGCCCAACCACGAGGAGGAGACCGGCGTCGCCTTCCACTACGACGCGCCGGGCACCCAGGCACCGCACAGCGTGCTGCTCGCCGTACCGCCGACCACGGCCGGACAGTGGAGCTACGACGACCTGGAGGCGACGCTCCTCGAAACCCTGGAGCTGGCCCATGTGCGGGCGGTCGACCTGTGCGACCTCGGCCGCTACGGACAGCTGCTGCCCGCCGCGTACCTCGCCGCCAACGTCAGGAACGCCACGGTCACCACCTCGTTCACAGGGATGCTGACCGGCCGTCCCACGATCCTGCGGGAGGACTGATGCCCAGCGTCACCTACTGGAACCGCGTCGAACCGACCCCGCATTCCGACAGCCTCGTACGGGGCCTCGAAGCACCGGTGCGCGACCCGCTGTGGTTCCTGGCCCGGCAGTGGCAGCTCGGCGAGTTCCAGGGGGAGGACGCCGCCTCGCCCGCGTACGTCACCTTCACGACCAGCACGGCCGGGTTCGAGGGCTGGCGCAGCGGCCCCGGGCCGTTCACCCGGTACGACGGCTCCCCGCTGGAGGCGCTGACGCAGACCGAGGAGGCCACCCCGGACTGGCGGACGGCGGTCGAGCTCGGTCACGCTCTCCTGCGCGAACTGACCGCACGCGGAACCGGCCAGGACATGGCCGCCGCGGTCCGCGCCGCGTTCCCGGTGCCCCGCCCCGAGGAGGCGGACGACGCCGAGCGGGCGGACCCCGCGCTCACCCGTTTCCTGCGGGTGTGCGGTGGACGCGCGGTCGACGGCCTCACGGCACGGGCAGCCGCCCAGGCCGCCGCGCCCGCGCCGCCGCCGGAACTGACGCTCCCGCCGGGCCAGGACCCGGCCCCCGTCACGGCGGCCTTCGCCGCGTTCCTCACCTGGGCCGACGAGGCGTACGGGGCGCTCGGCCGGGCCGACGCGCCCGCCTGGCGGGCCGACCGGCTCGACTACGAGGTCGAGGTGCTGGCGGCCACACCCGGCGGTGGCCGGGACCGGCTGAGCGCGCGAGCCGGGCCGGACGGGGAGTACGACTGGTACAGCTTCGACGTGGCGGGCGCCGAGACGGCGGGTCCGGCGCCCACCGTGACCACCACGCACAGCAGTCTGTTCCCGACCCGGCCGGGTTTCGCGGGGCTGCCGCACGGCCGGTGGTGGCAGTTCGAGGACGCGCGCTACAACTGGGCCGCCCTGGACGCCGATCGGCGCGAGCTCGCCAAGACGCTCGTACTGGACTTCATGCTGGTGCACGGCGACGACTGGTTCACCGTCCCGCTCGGCCGGCCCGTCGGTTCCGTACAGCGGATCGACCAACTCCTCGTACGGGACGTGTTCGACGAGTGGACGCTCGTGGACCGGGCCGACGCCGAGGACGACGACTGGACCATGTTCTCCCTCAGTGACCCCGCGGGCGGCAGAGCCGACTACTGCGTACTGCCGCCCTCGGCGTTGCGGGCCACCGTGGACGGTCCGGTGATCGAGGAGGTGCGCTTCCTGCGCGACGAACAGGCCAACATAGTCTGGGCCCTTGAGGTCACCACGGAGAACGGCGTCGGCCGCCCCTGGGACGGACGCGAGCGCGCCCTCACGGTGACCGACGCACCACCTGCGGACCCACCGACTGCGGCCCCGCTGCGCTACCGCCTGCAGACCACGGTCCCGGTCAACTGGATTCCCTTCCTGCCCGTCCGCGTCGACGCCACCGGCCGCGCGGTCGCCCTCCAGCGCGCCGCCATGCAGCGATTCGCGGACGGCGCGCTGGAGAGCGTCCCACCGGTCGGCCGGGTCCTCACCCCGGATCGCCTTACGGATCCGGCGGTCTACCAGGTCCGCGAGGAGGAGGTCGAACGCTCCGGCACCCGGATCCTGCGCTCCGTACGGCGGGCCCGCTGGCTGGGCGGCCGGACCTGCGTCTGGGTGTCACGACGCCGCCGGGCCGGCTTCGGCGAGGGCGCCAGCGGGCTGGCGTACGACCGGGCCGAGGAGACGGGAAGCGGGAACTAGTGCCCCGGCAGGCAGCGTTTGCCCGTCAAGGAGCGGCGTCCGGCGCGTGCTCTCGGTGTGCCGGGTGCAGGCCCTCGTACTGGATGTACT